>JAFSWJ010000016.1 GCA_017444545.1 Lachnospiraceae bacterium | reverse complement strand
TCGGAAAGTATCTCGATGAAGAAAACAATATGTATTTCTACACAAAGCATGTGAAGAGTCCGACCCAGATGGAAAGGGATGCGGTCTGCCGTGGCCAGTATCACGGGTGGCTTAAAGAAAAGATCGGACATCATATCATCAGGCGCTGTCATGTTCATCATTGTGAACAGACGGGTATCGTGGGAAGGATGGGAGCGGTCTTTTCCACCATTGAGGACTGCCATATACATCATGTCTGCAATTCGCAGCAGCTTGGAGGAGCCGAGACTGCGGGTATCAAACTGCATGCGGCCATAGATGTGACTATCAGGAGGAATCATATCCACAACTGCATCATGGGTGTCTGGCTTGACTGGGAAGCACAGGGAGCGAGAGTCACACAGAATCTGATGCATGACAATATGCCCCCTGAGGGGGCTGAAAAGGCCGAGGGAGCGATGTTTTCAAATGACATCTTTGTCGAGGTGGGCCATGGACCGACCCTGATCGACAACAACATCCTGCTTTCGAAAGCTTCTGTCATCATGCCGAGCGAAGGTCTGGCCATAGTCCACAATCTGATTGGGGGATCCTTCGGACTCATCAATTCCGGGGTCGATAATATAGTCAACGGACAGAGGGAGCCCCGCTACACTCCCTATCATATCCGCCACAGGACGGAGGTTGCAGGCTTCATGACCATCCTTCACGGTGATGACAGGGTTTACAACAATATCTTTGTCCAGCAATACCCGGTGAAGGAATTCAGCAAAACGCCAAAGGAACCGGACTATGAGCATGCCGGTACCTCACCCTTTGATATATTCCCGACCTATGATGAATGGATCGCAAATTTCAAAATGGATGAGGAACCGGATATGCAGGAACTCGGAAAATATCATTTCGGACATCTCCCGGTGTGGGTGAACGGAAACGCATATTTTAACGGTGCCCAGATCTACAACAAAGAAAAGCACAATCTGATCGATAATAAAAACGAAGCGAAGGTCAGCCTGGTGAAGGACGGGGACGGATGCAGTGTAAATACCAATGTATATGACCTCCTTGGAGATTTCTGCTGCGACCTCATCACAAGCGATGTTCTCGGAAAAGCCTTTGAGCCCGAACAGCGTTTTGAAAATCCTGACGGGACAGAGATCATATTCGATACGGATTTCTACGGCAGGAAGAGGGGGCAAAGGATCCTTCCGGGACCCTTTGCGATGTAAAAAACGGACATCTTTACGAAAAGTGCCGGTTTTGGTAGAATTTTCAATATAGTTTTTTTAAGAGGGGAGTTTTGTATGAATTCATTTTTTGAAACAGCCAACAAAATAGTAAGTGATGTTGACAGCTTCGTATGGGGACCGGTGATGCTGATCCTGCTTGTGGGAACAGGAGTATTTCTGACAGTGAAGCTGAAATTCAGGCCCTGGAAGAATCTGGGATATGCCCTGAAGAGTGTCCTCAGCAAAGAGGCCCACAGTACAAAAAGAGGAACGGGAGATGTATCTCCCTTTGCCTGCCTGATGACGGCTCTTGCGGCTACCATCGGAACGGGAAACATCGTGGGTGTTGCAACTGCAATGTTTGCCGGAGGTCCCGGAGCCCTGGTGTGGATGATCCTTTCTGCCTGCTTCGGACTGACCAGCAAGTTCAGCGAGTGCATGCTGGCCGTCAAATACCGTGAGACCAATGAAAATGGCGAGATGTCCGGTGGTCCCATGTTTACCATGAAAAACGGCATCAAAAACAAGAGCCTCGGAAGGTGCATGGCATTCCTGTTTGCCCTGTTCACGGTACTGGCATCCTTTGGTATAGGAAACATGACCCAGGCAAATTCGATCTCAGATGCGATCAATTCAAGCTTTGGCCTTTCAAAGCAGGCTGCGGGCGTGATCATAACCATACTTGCTCTTATTATCATAGTGGGCGGTATCAAGAGTATATCAAAGGTTTCAAGCGTGGTTGTTCCGACTATGGCAGTCTTTTATGTCATAGCTGGTCTGCTCTGTATCATCATCAATATCCGCAATGTTCCGTCCGGACTCTATCAGATCTTTGTCATGGCGTTTAATCCGAAGGCTGTCGGAGGCGGTGTTCTCGGAGCCATCACCGTCAGCGCCATGAATTCCGTCCGTTACGGCGTGGCCAGAGGATGCTTTTCAAATGAGGCAGGAATGGGATCTGCTGCCATCACCGCCGCAGCCGCAACTACTGATGACTGCGTGCGTCAGGGTTACATCAACATGACGGGAACATTTTTTGATACCATAGTTGTGTGTGCCATCACCGGACTGACCATCGCATCCTCGGGCGTGCTCGGGACAAACGGGGCTGACGGAACTCCGCTGCAGGGAGTCATGCTCACGATGGCTGCATTTGAGAGCGCCCTCGGAGTCGTAGGCAAGTATGTTGTTTCCATAGGGATCATGCTCTTTGCATTCTCTACCATCATCGGATGGGAATATCATGGCGAGAAGGCCTTTGAGTACCTGGTTCCCAATCTGAAATACATGATCGTTTACAGGGTTGTTTTTTCACTGGTTGTTTATGTGGGAGCTACACAGGCGCTTGATTTTGTCTGGAACTTTTCCGATATCATGAACGCTCTCATGGCGGTTCCGAACCTGATCTGCATGATCATGCTTTCCGGCGTGATCAAAGAAGAGGTGGAACGATATCAGGATGTGATCGAGAGCGAGAAGAAAACGAGAAAGAAATAATCCTATTATTTCAAGAGGTAGATGTCCTTTTTAGCCACAAACTACGAGGGCATCAGTATATATGTTTTGTGAACAATAAGCCGTCAGTTCTTAACAAACCGGAGACTGATAAATTTTGGAGTACGCCGGCTGCGCCGGTTTTTGGCGCAGAACGGGGCCTCCAAAATTTTGTTTATCAGGCGAACGGTGAGTTTAGAACTGGACGAGCCGTTCACAAAATATGTATGCTGATGCCCTCAATATACTGATATAAAAATCTCATAGATCATTGTAGTCTTCCGACGTATTCGGCCAGAGCTCATAGCATTTTGATGACAGTCCGTCGGGATCCCCGTCGGATGAGATATATTTCTGTGATCCGCTGAATCCGGTTCCCACAAAAACATGGTATCTCCCGCTGCCGTCAACGGCGATGATCCACTGATCCCGCTCACCTGCGCTTCTGAATTTCATCCTGACATCCTTTTCGGATAAACTCCTGTCAAAGAGAGACTGAAAATGAGCAGTCAGAGAAGTTTCGTCGTAATCCTCAACGTCTGTGGCATGGGCCTGATTGATCCTGACCCGGAAAGGATTGTCGCTGTCATCCGCATCGGCATAGAGCATCATGTAGTAGCACTTTGCTGCACCGTCCAGATCGGCCTCGGCTGCACTCTTGCAGCAGTCTGTCCATTTTCTGACGACCTTGTCATCCACGGTCAGTATGTTGTAGGCATTTCCGATCTCCCTGGCAACCGCCAGATCGTTCGCTTTTCTCGTTCTTTTGATATACCTGAGATACTGCGGTGTGATCACACCAATGAGAACCGCCATGATGGCGATGACCACAATGATCTCAACCATGGAAAAACCATGGTCATTTCTTTTTTTCATGATGATATACTCTCCCAAAATGCTCTGTGAACACAATTAGGATACAGCCAAACAGGCATAAAATCAATGATCGATCCCCGAATAACTATTTTTTTTGATATATTATACATTTTCCTCACCTTGTTACAGAGTGTATTTTTCGGAAGCACCCTGTTCGAAACCGCCGTATCCGTCACTGTATGTGTAGGTAACATCATATAATCCGTCGTAAGCTACACGTACCAGGGGATTGTACGGCTCCATAAACGAATTTATCTGTTTATAGTAATCATCTTCCTTAACGCTTTCTCCGTTTATAGAGTATTTAGGGTTCTCGTCCAGGTTTGTTGCCTCGGCAGCAAATACCTCCTCGAGCTTGCCTTTCTCTATCCTGTAGAATTTATCTCTCATCCCGGATACCGCTCCGCTTATATGGATGAGGTTTGCTCCTATCGCATAGTCAAGATTGGCCCCGTCAACACCTGCGATCACGCTTGCAACCTCGACAACTTTACCATCTTCGAAAGTGAAAATGAATGCGTTTTCGTGATCAAAAGATCCTTTGGAATCACTTGCGATGAGCTCGGGAATATCTCTGCCGTCATCATTGATAAATGCGAGGGTGAACTGGTCTGCCAGTCCCTTGGATTTAAGTTCGTTCATCTTGTCAAGATATGGACCAAAGCCGTTGTCGTCTTTCTCCTCTTCCGCTGCCGTGTCTGCACTTTCAATTTCGCTTTCCGGTTCTTCCTCAGTCAGGTCCGGATTTTCGGCTTCGTTTTCCGGTTCTTCCGCAGCCTCGTCCGGAATGCTCGCTGGTTCAGCCTTTGATACATCCTGCTGTGCTTCTTCAGATTTTACTCCGCAGCCAAAAAGTGCTGCCGTCAGGCATACAGTTAATACTATAGTGATGATCTTTTTCATGACAGGTCCTCCGTAAATCCCGTTTATCCTAAAGATTTTTTACCTTTTTAATATAATTTATCTCCCGGCCGTTATCAATCTATATTTCAATGACGGCGGCTTTGCCGCCTTTCAGGCCGCGCGCAGTTCGA
>JAFSWJ010000158.1 GCA_017444545.1 Lachnospiraceae bacterium | reverse complement strand
CCGAAACCCTCTTGTGATGCTCGGGGAGCTCGTCAAAGGTGGAATAAATGACCTCCACATTCTCTCCCTTGATGGACTCCTTGATGTCCGTCACTTCCTCGGGACGCTCATCGATGAGCAGGATGATCAGATGTATCTCCGGATTTGCCTGGGTGACCGATTTTGCCACCGCCTTCAAAAGAGTCGTCTTTCCTGCCTTGGGAGGAGAGACGATCATTCCTCTCTGTCCCTTTCCCACAGGAGAGATGAGATCCATGATCCTCATTGCGATGTTATTATTTCCCGACTCCAGATGGATCCTCTCATTTGGAAATACGGGAGTCATATCCTCAAAGTTGTATCTCTTTGCAGCCTCCTGCGGCGCAAAGCCGTTGATGGTCTTGACAAAGAGCAGGGCGGAAAATTTCTCGTTGCCTGTCTTCACCCTGGTATTTCCAAGGATGATATCTCCCGTCCTCAGTCCGAATCTCCTGATCTGGCTGGGAGCCACATACACATCATTTTCGCCCGGCAGATAGTTTTCGCACCTGATGAAGCCGTAACCGTCTGCCATGACCTCCAGGATACCGTGGGCCGCTATGCCCGAATCAAGTCCCTCCTTGTCAATGTAATCATCGTCGTTTGCCGTAGCGTCCTTATTATCTGCAGGAGCCTGCGCGGCGTGGGCTTCCGTCTTTTCCTTTTCAGGCTTTTCGGCTATGTCGACCTGATTGTTCTCGGCCGCCGAACACAACGCCTCGATCAGCTCCGACTTTTTCATTGTGGATGCGCCCTTGATGTTCTGCGCCTTTGCCAGCGATTTGAGCTGAACCAGGGGCAGTGTCTCCAATTTTTCTCTCATTTTGTCCTCCATAATAGAATTGTTAACTTTTTTCTTTGTCCTGCCTTGAAACCGTCCATCCTATACTCATGCATTGCTTGGGATCAACTACTGAAACTGCATTGAACAAAAAAGAATACTACCGATATAATCTCTTTTACCAGACTGATGTAAAAAGAATTCTGTAACAAACAATCCATATGATACTACAAAAAATCACACATGACAAGAGCCGTTTCTCTGTTTCACGGGGACGGTTCTCTGTTTCACTTTTGTAGCAGAGGGACGGTTCTCTGTTTCGTCAACGCAGGAAAAATGTGTGAAACGTGCCTGTTCTCCGGTGTTACAGAGAACCGTCCCCTGTTACATGCGTTTCCGTTTATGTCCGGCAAGAGCCGGTGCGAACCGGTTGATGAGCAGGATCATTGCAGATACATAGATGAGAAAGACCAGGATAATAACAGCATAGCTTACGTAGCCCCGGGCCCTGGTGACAAACTGATTTACGAACATGGAGCATTGCAGAGCAGCGATCCAGATCACGGGATTGTTGTGAACCGCCATGAAAAGCAGCGAATTTTTGCCAAAAAACCTCAGTACCGGGAAAGCCTTCCCGCTCCTTACTATCGACGTCAGAAAACGGCACAGCAGGATGATAAAACCCGATCCTGCCACGGCACCGGTATAGTACAGCAGATAATTATTTAACACCATGGATCTCATATCATTTGGTGCATTAAGCTTCACCACCACTATGTTTACGGCAAGAAACAGGAGTGCGAAACAGGGGACGGTTCTCTGTGACATCAGAGAACAGGCGCGTTTCACGCCTTTTTCCTGTGCTGACGAAACAGAGAACCGTCCCCTTGATACAGAGAACCGTCCCTTTGATACGTACCCGATGAAAACAAATGAAACTGCGATCACCGGACGTATCAAAGTCACGATGACCTCGTCAATGCGGTCAAAAACAGGCACGACCTCCGGCAGAAGCTGTCTTGCCTCATTTACTGCCAAAGCAGCAGCCGTCAGTCCCGCAAAGACTGCCCATCTCATCTTCCCTTTGGTCCTTTTTATCACAAAGGCAAAGATCATCTCGGCAAAAAACAAAGCCGGCAAAAACCACAGCACATTGATGCCGTACATCATCAACGCATACCACAGCTGCAGGAACATGTCGGAAACATCCATGGAATGGCTGACAAAAACCCCGTACAGGATTATCAGAAAATAAAGGATACTGAAAAGAATGTAGGGCACCATGATGGACCGGAATCTTTTTTTGAAAAAAACGGGAAGCTCCGGGATCTCACCCTTTGCCGCAAAGAGAATGCCTGAAATAATGAAAAAAAGCGGCATGTGAAACGAAAAGATCCATCTGCAGAACCCCTGCAGATACGGTGAAAAGGAAAAAACGGTATCATTCTGAAGGTGCCCGCACAAAACCAACACCATTCCCAGTCCCTTTGCCATATCTATATATGCTACCCGATCCTGATCTTTCATTCTGTAAATACCTCAAAAAAGGGAACCCTGCATAT
>JAFSWJ010000157.1 GCA_017444545.1 Lachnospiraceae bacterium | reverse complement strand
TTAGCCCCTTCCACAAGCACAGCTCCCTTTGATTCAAGATGTTCTAACAATAGTTTATCTGAGACCCGCGTATAATACTCCCTCATATCCATGTCCTCCTGCTTCAATATGGTATCATTATAACCTTGTCCGACATAATGGTCAACATTTATCCGAGTATTTGGATATTGTTCATTCGAGTGTTTGGATATAGTTCAGTCGACTGTTTGTACTTGTCAGTATGAAGATCACTTTTTCGAGATTTATATTTGATTAATTTTGCACCTTTTCGAGATTAATGATATTCTAACACCTTTTCGAGACTTAATCCGGAGCACATTTCCACGGTCTTTCTTTTCCGATCCAGCCGTTCTCTTTCCAGTACTTATAGTCGGTATAATCGGGATTCTGTTTGCCAAGACCTGTCTGAAGCATCCTTACGGCATAGAATTTTGCTTTTACCGCAAGGTTTGTATGAGCGGGTTTATTATAATCGATGGTCCGCATTTTCCCTGCGGCAGCATTCAGCTTCTTTTTGAAGGATTCCTTCTTTTTTTCATCGATCCTGTCCCAGTCAATTTCTGACATCAGCTTGAAACTCACAACCCTGATCGAAGAAATGCCCCACCAGGAAAGGCTGTCCTTTATATCCTTTGCTGTGGACTTTCCGCCTCCTCCAAGACATTGTGTGATTATCACGGCACGCTTTCCGAACAGCTCTTTTGCGGGGCGATGCGGCATCCAGCGGTATCCGAAATGATCAAGCAATACTTTCATCGCTCCGGTAGTGTGGAAAACATAGGCAGGTGAAGTAAAGACCAGCAGATCAGCCTCAAACAGCGACTTCTCGATCTTCTGAACTGTTGGGGCATCCTTGCACTGATCCTGATTTCCCCTGAAGCACGTGGTACAGCCCGTACAAAATCCCGGACCGTCCTTTGGAAGATAATACTCCGTAATTTCCGCATTATCCCTGAATGGCTTTAAGAATATTTCCTTCATTCTGTATGTCACACCGTGTTTTTCGGTTCCGTTGATAACCGTGATCTTCATTTGTTCTTCCTCCCTGTCAATCATCAATCATGGGGACGGTTCCCTGATACAAATTGGGACAGTAGATACGTCCCCTGTCCCAGTCATACCCCGATGGGGATTTTCAATTCCACCCGAACCGGATCATTTACGTTTTCCGCAAACTCCTGTCCGTCCTTCATACTTCCGACAAGTGTGCCGTAATGCACCGGTATGGCCACATCCGGGCCGATCGTGTTTACAAGCTGTGCTGCTTTCTTTGCATCCATGGTATAGGTGCCGCCGACGGGAACCAGGGCGATATCGCATTTTACCGCCTTTGCTTCCGCGGTCGCGTCGGTATCTCCCGCGACATAGATCCGTCTGTCTTCAACCAGAAAGATATAACCCACCCACATCGCACTCTTTGGATGAAAAGGCTTCAGGATATTGTATGCCGGCACCGTCTCAAAGAAAAGTCCTTCAAGTTCCTGCTGCATCCCCGGTCTGACAGTTACTGTCCGCCCGACAAGACCGGAAACCTCCCGTGCCTTTCCTTCCATTTTTTCCGGAACGATGAGGATCGTATCTTCTTTGGCCACCTTTGCTATATCCTCCGGCGAGTAATGATCATAATGATCGTGGGTTATGAAGATAAAAGCCGCATCATTTGTCCTCTCACGGATCCTGAAGGGATCTACATAGATCATACCGGACCTGTCTTTGATCTGAATGCTGTTTTGTTCGTTTACGGTGATATTCTCTGTCATTATTATCCTCCCATCCGGTGCGAAGCAGTCAAAACCCTTGTCAGTCAGTACGATCCCCGGCCTGCAGTATCGTCTGCTCGTCCATATGTATATCAAGCTGGTTGAACGGTATCTCTATGCCGTTTTCCATAAATATCCTCATGATCTCATCATACATGAATCGCTGGACAGCATACCTTTTGCTTTCCTCGCACATAAAGATCACTCTCAGCTCCACGGAGCTTTCGCCGAAATTTTCGATACCGTGACACATGGGAATACTCTTCAGGGATCTGTTATCCTCGTAGAGCTTCAGAAACTCCTCATTCAGTATCCTTCTGATACGAGGATAATCTTCATTGTATGGTACGGGTATATTATAATAAACGATCGAGTACTTCTTTGACATATTGGCAAATTTCTTTAACTCGTTGTTGCATATCACCCTTATGTTCTGATTGTCATCCTCATATTTCGTGGTACGAAGTCCGATCTCCAAAACCTTTCCCCTGACATCATCGATCATGACATAATCCCCCACATGCAGAGACCCTTCCATGATGATGAATATCCCGGCCAGCAGGTCACCCACAAGGCTCTGCGCTCCGAGACCCACAACCACCGACATGATGCCGGCAGATGCAAGGAGCTGTGTGGCGTCGATGCCCAGCAGAAACAGACAGTACATGACGACCACAGCTATGGCAACGACCCTGAGAAGCGAGACAAACAGCCTTATCATGGTCACCGGACCGTTTCCAAAAGCGGAGGCGATTTGATATGCCACGTATCCCAGCATCTTCATGAGGATAGCCGATACGATGATGATCAAAAGGCAGGCAGAGATGGAGAATATATGAACCCCCCTGTCCCAGGAAGCGCTGAGGATGTAGAAAAACACGGAATCGCTCCCGTAGCGTTTTCCCTCCGCGATGATGGCCAAAAGAAATATCATTCCAAGGATTATCAGACCGCTTTTCAGCACATTTTCAAATTTCCGCTCGGATGCGGTCCACTCCCATTTTCCCGTCTTTTTGTTTTTTACCGGCATTGCAAAGAGCGCAACTCCCTCGTTCGTTTCGGAAAACGAACGGGAATCGGTGGAAAATAATATAAACAGCGAGATGATGAGCATGACCACAAGAGTATATCCGGCGCAGAACAGTGAGGTTCCCAGGCATTCTCTGTAGAGTGACGCCACCGGAACCGCTGTTGCGATGAAGCAATCCGCAGCCTCCCTGAAGTTCTGAAGATAACGGACACCCTCTATGATCTGAAAGCCGTTGTAATTTCCGTTGAAAGCACTTTCCGGGATCCCCAGTTCACTTGCGGTCTTATCATTCATATCAGGGACCTGGGAATAAAAGACCACATAATCATCCTTTTCTGTATCATAGGTGAAGCCCATGAGAAAGCCGTCATATGAGATCCTGTTGTTTTTCAGTATGTATTCGGGCCTGGCGCTGTCTATAACCTGCTTGGCATTTTCCATATCTATCTCGATCTGAAGCATTCCTATGTGACGGGTGATCTCATTTCCCGTGTACCTCCCCTTTTCCTGTTCCAGGAAATCGGTATAGCTGAGATATTTCGTATTCCCGTTGTCATCAAGACTGGTGTAGTAATCAAATGCGCATCCGATATACTGTACAGGATTTCCGTTTTCGTCGGTCACAGTCTCCTGTACTATCACATCGCTCTTCCCGTTGATGATATCCCAGAATATGTAGGTCTTGTCATCCGGATCATTGCTCAGTGAAAAATTCCAGAAGGATGAGGATGTTGCCATGGTCATGCCGGAATCCGATATCAGATAGATATCCTCCACATCATTTAACTCCTTCAGCTTTTCAAGATTTGCGGAATTGTTGATGACCTGGACGGCATTATTATACTCATCCTTTATGACATCCCGTTTTCCATCATCTTTTTCATTAAAGAGATTTATGCCGGAAGAATCACCTGCCGGATCAAGATATGTATTGCCGTTCAATGCCACAATAAAGGCCATCAGCTTTGCCCGGCTTTCATACTGCGTATCGGAATAAAACCTGAAGTTTTCCTGCAGCTGCACGCTTTTTTCAACATTTTCCGTGATATCCTTCTCGATCCTCATGGACTCGGAAAAGACCTCGGACATCTTCATCAGCAACCTGAAATAAAGCGTGGAACAAAGCAGGAGAACCGCGGCAAAAAGCACTACGGGAATGATCTTTGCCGCAAGGGGACGGGAAAAATACACGGAATATTTTTCTGTCTTTATTATCCTGATCTTCTTTTTATCCCCTCCTTCTTTTGGAGATTCGGAAGCCGCATGGGAAATAAAAGCCATGACCAGGGCAAGAAAGATCAGAAACAGACATACATTCCAGATGAAGACCGGAACATTGGCCCTTATCATCTCATTTGCGGGCACGGCAGCCACTATGAAATCATTCTTCCCGTACAGCTCGGAGGAGTATGCCCTTGACGAAACAAAACATTTCGTCCCGCCCAGAACAACCATCCCGTAATATCCGTCTGTCAGCACCCTGCTGTCAAAGCCTGAAGCCGACGCGGACTTTCCCGACAGATCATTTCCTTTGACGGAACCGAATTTCACCACATCCTTTGATGCATCCACCAGAAAGACGGAACCGTTACTGCCGATGGCGGAGCCGTTCATCCATGTGGCCAGATCGTTCATCCTTTCCTTTGTCTCATCTATCATGTCCGAATAAAAGGAGATAAGGATATACTTTTTTTCATCTCCTGTTCCCGTGCCCGGTATGGGCTTGCAGTACAGGTACAGCTTCGGGTCGGGATAGGTGCTCATATCGGTATAGGGGCTGTCAATGATCATCTTTTCGATCTCTCCGTCACAGAGCCTGTGAAAACCATCCACATCAATATCTATATCTTCCACAATATTGATCCCCGCATTTTCCACCATGTCCGCCATCAGGGCCTTTCCGTCCCTGTCTACGACAAGTATCCAGGCACATCCTGCCATCTCGGAGGTTGTTTTCATGAGAAGATCACTCTGCTCCTGAACAGGCATTGCCTCCAGCTTGCGGAAATTATCATAGGAATAAACCTTGACCAGGTCATCGAGCAGTATGTTATTGTTTGCATTGAATCTGTCAGTCAGGGCTCCGATCTCCCGGTTGTTGCTGTCGAGGTTTGAGATGGTGGCGTTAAAAAAGGTTTCATTATTCCGTATCTGTTCCATCTGAAAATCTCTCATCAGATGGACCCACATCAAAATGACAAAAAGCACGGCACTGACAGCCGCAATGGCAGATATCAGCAAAGCCCGGACATTTTTCGTGATCCGTTTTTTTCTGTTTTCCTTTTTCTCACCACCGTTTTTATTCATATGTATTTATTATCTCCTCAAAATAATAAGAACCTGCCGGAAGAAAAACCCGCTATGTACTATTTAACCCAACAAAGCCCTGTTTAGTCAACGGATATGACAAAAAAATTCCAAAATGAACGGCGGCCCGAAGGCCGCCGCGTATCACGGTTTTTATTATGAAGTAAAAAGAATCTCCGTCACTTCGTTGTTTTTTATCGTCAGCGTGATCGGAAGCCCGCTTTTGCCCTCAAGGAATTCTCCTATGAGATCAAGATTGTCAAAGAAGGATCCTTCCTCACGGTCTTCTGCAAGGACCACACATTTGCATTTATCGGAAACGGTAAACACATAGGTCCTCTTTTCATAATCCTGTACCAGGTTCCAGTTTTTGTCCTCGTGGTTCAGGGCTGTCGTGATGGTCATGGTCTTTCCGTCAGATGAAAGCTCACCTTTGTATTCCTCATCAGTCAGGTATGTTCCGTCCTTGATATCAACTCCTTCACCCTCATCTCCTTCTTCGTCTGAAGATGCCATCCGGGAAGCCGCCTTTTTCCTGTGAACGGTTCCGTCCGCAAGATTGCTTATCACTTCGGGTGCATCGACCTTTATCTCGGCATCATCTCCGTCGATCTTCATCTCGATCGAGTAACTGTAAGCGATCTCTTTCTTGTAATCATTGTGGAATGAACTGGTCCTGCAGTCATCCAGGGTGAGCACAACCGTATCATCCCCTTTGACCTCATAGGTACCTGCATCCTTGTTTCTCCAGCCGATAACGGACGCCTTTCCGTCTTCCGTCAGCTCTATCCTGTAGCTGAGCGCCCAGTTTTCATCCTCATCATAATCCTCGGTGTACCAGGTTCCCACTGCAAAAGAATTGTCCTTTGAAGACTTCACCACGCTCCGTGTGATCTTTTCAGGTTCTTCCTCATCTGTTTCGTCTGTTTCAGCCTCTTTCTCATCTGCTTCGGCTGCCTGTACTTCTTCCTCATCCTCTTCAGCCTCTGCAGCCTCTGCAGAATCTTCTTCTCCTACCACCCTGATATCTATCTTTTCGTCAGCATCCTTTCCCGGATCGATCGTAACCGTACAACCGGCAAGTATACTCACTCCAAGTATAGAAGAGATCAATACAGCCAATACCTTTTTCATACTGTTCATCATTTTTCCTTCTCCTTTCTCTGACCTCAATCCACAACTACCATTCCGTTTTCGACCCCAAGATAGATCGGATCCACATATTCCTCATCTCCGAAAAAGCTCCTGATCATAAACACATAAGCCAGGTTGGCATCATCCATCTCAGTGTCTTCCATCTTCATGTCATCACTCCAGACTATATCGCCGATGGCATACATTTCCGGATCAGCGTCGCTGTCGGGATCATACATATAAAACAGAAATTCGATCTTGTCACCCTTTTTCAGCTGCTTCACATCACGGCCCGCATGTCCGGTTTCCTCTTCCATGCCGTCATAGGCTCCGAGTATCCTGAAGGCCTCCTTG
>JAFSWJ010000156.1 GCA_017444545.1 Lachnospiraceae bacterium | reverse complement strand
GTGGAATATCCGGATGATCTGGGGCAGAGCATACCCTTTGATGTTTTCTATCAGAAGATGAGAGACGGGGCCATGACAAAGACCTCCCAGATAAACGCGGATGAGTTTGAGGCTTATTTCAGAAGATTTCTTGATCAGGGAAAGGATGTGCTCCATGTCAGTCTTTCATCCGGGATCTCGGGCGTGGTAAATTCCGCAAAGATCGCAAAGGATGTGCTTTCGGAGGAGTATCCCGACAGAAAGATACTGGTTGTCGATTCCCTGGCTGCATCCTCAGGTTACGGGCTTTTCATGGACAAACTGGCAGATCTTCGCGATGAGGGAAAGACGATAGATGAAGTCTATGATTTTGCCATGAAAAACAGACTCTTCGTTCATCACTGGTTTTTTACCAGTGACCTCACTTTTTTTGTCCGTGGAGGAAGAGTGTCAAAGGTGTCGGGCTTTGTGGGAAACGTGCTTGATATCTGTCCGCTGTTAAATGTGGATCTGAACGGCAAGCTCGTCCCGAGGGAAAAAATCCGTACGAAGAAAAAGGTGATCAGAAGGATCGTCGAGAAGATGGAGGAAAATGCATGGAACGGTCTTGATTATTCCGGAAAATGCTATATCTGCCAGTCGGCGTGCATGGATGATGCAAAGGCTGTAGCATCGCTGATCGAGGAGAAATTTCCGAAACTGAACGGAAAGGTTGAGATATATGATATAGGAACGACTATCGGAAGCCACACGGGACCCGGAACCGTAGCCCTGTTTTTCTGGGGAAAAGAGAGGGTGGACTGATATAATAAGAACCGTTCTGACCCAACATGTTGTGGTACGGAGATCTGATTTGCCAATATGATGTTTTTGTGGTAAAGTAATGTGGCGTGTAAGACGGCTTATTGATAAAGGAGATAATCATATGAAAAAATTATATGCGGTTCTTGCCATCGGACTGGCCGGAGCTCTGATGCTTTCAGGATGTGGAAAGGAAGAGGAAGCTGCACCGGAACCGGTTGCCGAGCAGCCTGCAATGGTAGTGACACAGACGACAACCCCTCAGCCGGAAGCGGTTGCCGAGACACCCGCACCTGCTGTGGATGATGAGGAACCGGATACGCCTCCGGACGGCATGTGTGCAAACCAGCTGACCGGTGAGTGGATAGATGCTTCTTTGAAGGACCAGAGACCCATAGCTGTAATGGTGGATGATGAGAGAACGGCTCTGCCGCATTTTGGGATCTCGACTTCAGATATAATGTACGAGATGGTGAACAGTACCATGAATGAGGGCGTAACCAGATTCATGGTCATGGTCAAGGACTGGGGATCGATAAAGCAGCTGGGTTCCATCCGAAGCACAAGACCTACCAATCTTCAGATCTTCCCTGAATGGAATGCCGTTCTCTGCCACGACGGCGGACCCGAGGTATGGAACTCCATCTTCTATAAAAATGTGTTTGTCGAAAGATTTTCCGGAACCTTCTCAAGAGTGGACAACGGCAAGGCCAGAGAGTTTACCGAATACGTCCTTTCCGGAGATGTGGAAAAGAATTTCAAGAGCAAGGGATATTCCACTACCTATAATGAATACTATATGGGTGACCATTACAAATTTGCCAGGAGAGATAACCCGAACATGCTGACCCAGTATCCGGATTCGGTGGAGTGCAAAAAGATCACGCTTCCCTTCCATCACAACAACCCCTGGCTTGAATATGACGATGCAGAAGGAGTATACAAATACTTCCAGTACGGACAGAAGGAGATAGATGCCGGAAACGGGAACAAGCAGATAGCCTTCAAGAATCTCCTCATCCAGAACGCAAGGATGAAGCAGCTTGATGATCACGGATATATGATGTACTACCCTTCAGAGCTTGACAGGGACGGCTATTATATAACAAACGGAAGAGCCATCCGCGTAAGCTGGCAGAAAAACAATGACCTTGATCCCACAAGATATTTTGATTCGAACGGAAACGAGATAAAGATCAACGTCGGTAAAACATATATCGCCCTGATACCCGAAAAGGAGTGGGGAAACATAGTGATCGAGTGATCATACATGAACGGATAATAAAAGCAAAGCGTCGAAAGACGCTTTGTTTTTGCATATATTGTTGTGAAAGAAAGGGTAAACCACAAAATGTGGGAAACGCACATTTCATGCGGGTTTTTAGACGTTTTTGGGTTTATTTTTGGGTCGGGACTGTGATAAGATAGTGTCGATGGAAACTATCTTGACAAAAAAACAGGAGGCATGATAATGGCAGATAATTATCTGACGCCCGAACAGGTTGATACGCTGGGCGAGATAGCAAATATAAGCATGGGCAATTCCGCGACCACCCTCAGTATGATGGTCCAGCACAAGGTGGATATCACCACCCCGAAGGTGACCGTTATCAAAAAGAGCGAGTCCCTCGATGATTATGACAAGACCTGTATCTTTGTAAACATACACTATGTGAAGGGACTGACCGGAAACAATGTATTTATTTTGAAGGAGCATGATGTTCTGATCATGACTGATCTGATGATGGGCGGCAGCGGACAGAATATTCAGGGTGAGGTCGGAGAACTCCATCAGAGTGCGATCTCGGAGGCCATGAACCAGATGATGGGAACGGCAGCCACCTCTCTTTCAACCATGCTCAACATAGCTACGGATATCAGTACCCCTACGGTGGAAAAGATCGATGTGAACAGCGTCAAGGTTTTTGAAAAGATGTTTGACAATCCTGCAGATCTTTTCGTCAAGATATCCTTTGACATGCATATAGAAAATCTGATAGACAGTATCATGGTCCAGCTCTATCCTCTTGACTTTGCGATCAAGATGTTTGAACTGTTCAACGCATTGAAATAGTATAATAAAAACATTCATCAGCCGAGCAGGTACTGCCGCACAGAGGTGACAGCATTTGCACCGTCCGATACAGCGGTGACCACCTGCCTTAAGTTTTTGGTTCTGACGTCCCCGGCAGCAAAGACTCCGGGGACGTTTGTCATACAGGTCTCGTCGGCTATGATATAGCCCTCCTTGTCCGTGTTGACACTTGCGGAAAACAAAGCAGAGGCCGGTGTGATCCCGACTGCTGCAAAGATACCGTCAACAGCCAGATCGCTTACGGTATCGTTTTTCAGATCACGAAGCTTCAGACCCTTCACCTGTTCATTTCCATAGATCTCATCAACACGGCAGTTCCAATATATCTTTATGTTTTCGGCAGAAAAAAGCTTGTCCTGCAGAACCTTGTCCGCACGAAGGACATTTCTCCTGTGGATGATGCTCACGCTTTTGCAAAGACCGGAAAGATACAGAGCATCCATGGCTGCTGTATTGCCCCCTCCGACTACGGCCACATCCTTTTCTTTGAAAAAGGCGCCGTCGCAGGTTGCGCAGTAGGACACACCGTTTCCGGAGAACATATCCTCGCCCGGTACTTCAAGTCTTCTGTGAGTTGCTCCGGTCGCAATGATGACGGTACGCGTTTCATAGATCCTGTGGGATGCCGTAAATATTTTTTTGACACTGTCATTTAAAACCGCAGAAGTTACGGTATCATCAACAAAGGAATCACCCGCAAGCTTTCTTGCATGCTCCTCCATGCGTGATGCCAGATTTGAACCTGAGATGCCCGGTATGCCGGGATAGTTATCTATCTCGTAGGTGTTTATGATCTGTCCTCCGGGAAGGTTTTCCTCAAGAATTATAAACTTAAGTCCCGCTCTTGCAGCGTAGATGGCAGCGCTCAGTCCCGCAGGACCGGAACCTGTTATCACAAGATCATACATAATTTATCCCTCCCCAAGTGATGAAACAAATTCGCTGTAGCCTGCATCATCCTTTGGAACAGTGATGATGCCGGATGCTATATCCTTTCCGATCTCGAGAACTCTTTCATAAACATTTTCGGGATAATTATCATGAATGGTACTGATACCCACTGCATGTTCGGAAAGACCGAAATCAAGATTGATGCCGTTTATATTATCATTCAGCATGTACTGTACCGATACATTTTCAATGGCAAGAGAGATGTTTTTGATCACGGAGGTCAGGACATTGTCGGGAGCCAGATAGGCCTGGTCCCTGTCGACACCGATCACAAAGCATCCGTCGCCGCCTTCCTTTGCCGCTTCGATAACGCCCATACCGGCAGCTCCGGCTGCGTGATAGATCACAACGGTTCCTTCCGAATACATATTTTTTGCGATCTCATAAGCCTTGCCGGTTTCGGTAAATGATCCGGTATATTTTGCATCGACCGTAACATCTTTTCCCAGTTCCTTGTTTGCGTAGGCAACACCGGCTTCATAACCATATTGGAAAGCATCGATGGTATCGCCGGGAACGCCTCCGACAAAACCGACCTGTCCGCTCTGGGTTACGGCGCATGCGATGTAGCCTGCCATGAATGAGGGCTCCTCTGCCCGGAAGGTTACGCCGGTAACATTTTCCACGGGATCGGCAAGGGCCTGATCGATGATCGCAAATTTTGTTTCGGGATGTTTTTTTGCTTCCGTCATGATCGAGTCCGCACTTTCGTAACCGATGCCCCAGATGAAGGTATAGTCTTCCTTGATGAGAGACTCAATGTTCATGATGTAATCTGCTTCGGTTTTTGTGCCCATGTATTTCACGGTCGCACCCGTGTCTTCATTGAGCTTTGTCAGTCCTTCCCAGGCACCCTGATTGAAAGAGTGGTCATTGATGCCCGCACTGTCAGTCACCATGGCGATCCTGTAGGAGGAGCCGGCGATCTCTTCATGATCCGGATCATGATTTGTGTTATCGCTCTCTTCGGGATCTATGGCAAGATCATCCGCCGTCACATCGGCAGTGATCTTTTGCATGGTGTCCTCTATCGCTTTTTCGCTTTCTGCAGGAGCAGCTTCACTTTCTTTTTCATCAGCATCCTTTTTGGATTTTTTTGAGTATGTACTTCCGGCGCTGGTGCAGGATACAAGCAGGATACACAGACTCAGCATAATAAAAGCGGGAATGATCTTCTTCATCTATTTTCTCCGTGTATAAAAATTGATGTTAACTGTACAATATTTTAACATAATTTTATATGAAAAAAACAGAAAACAAAAAAGATCCGCTGATCATTTTTCGATCGGCGGATCTTTGCTGTACAGTGATCAAAGAGCCTTGTTGATGTTCTTTACAGTATCCTTCAAAACCTTTTCCAGAGCCTTGATGCGAAGCTTCAATGCTGCGTTTTCTGCCTTGAGCTTTTCCTGTGCTGCAGGAGTAAGCTTTGCAGGAGCTGCCTTCTTTGCTGCTGTAGTCTTTTTTGCTGCGGCCTTTACGATCTTCTTTGCAGGAGCCTTTTTTGCAGGGGCCTTCTTTGCTGCTGCCTTTGCTGCTGCGGGTTTTGCTGCGGGCTTTGCTGCTGTTTTTGCTGCAGCGGGTTTTGCTGTTGCAGTTTTCTTTGCTGCCATTTTTCTCTCCTCCTAAAAATGTTCGATCAGATTAACATTATGAAAAATAATTTTCACTTGTCAAAACTGATTATAGGGCATAGAGTTAAAAAGGTCAAAGGAAAATGAACATAAATCAAAAAAGAACGGAGAAAAAATGGCGGGATACAAAAAAGATCTGTCACACAGAAAGATAAAAAAGAAGATAAGATTTGAAAAAACAGATGGTACGATCCTTGCAAACACAGGGATTTCACTGACTCAGACAGCTCACAGTTTTCTTTTCGGATGCGGCGGTTTTGTTTTCATTCTTTATATTTCCGAGGGAAAAAATGAAAACAAAGAAGCAGCGGAAAGCTGGCTTGATATTTTTAACTATGCGACCCTTCCTTTTTACTGGGGAAATTATGAAAGAGAAGAAGGAAGAACAAATAAAGAATCGCTCATGAAGACAGCATTATACCTAAAAGAAAAAGGAGTCACATTAAAGGGACATCCTCTGTGCTGGCATACGGTTTGTGCAGACTGGCTTTTGAAATATGATAATAAAACAATACTTGAAAAACAGCTTGCAAGGATCGAAAGAGAAGAAAAAGATTTCGCGGGCATCATCGACATGTGGGATGTGATAAACGAGGTTGTCATCATGCCCGTATTTGATAAATATGACAATGCGGTCACCCGTCTGTGTAAAGAACATGGCAGGATAGGACTTGTAAAAAAAGTTTTTGAAAAAGCGCATGAAATTAATCCTGATGCAACACTTCTCATCAATGACTTCAATACGGGAATCGATTATGAGATACTGATCGACGGCTGTCTGAATGCAGGCATACCCATAAGTGCGATCGGTATACAGTCACATCAGCATCAGGGATACTGGGGCGCGGAAAAGATCGATGAAGTGCTGACAAGATTTGAACATTTCGGACTGCCGATCCACTTCACGGAAAACACTCTCATCTCCGGAGATCTGATGCCGGAATACATAGTCGATCTGAATGACTGGCAGGTGGATGAATGGCCGACAACAAAGGAAGGAGAAGAAAGACAGGCACGGGAGGTTGAGGAAATGTACAGGATACTTTTTTCACATCCTCTTGTCGAGGCGATAACGACCTGGGATTACAAGGACGGGGCATGGCTTGGCGCGCCCTCCGGTTTTGTCAGAAAAGACAACTCGAAAAAGCCTGCCTATGATGTTTTGAAAAAGCTTATCAAAGAAGAATGGTGGACTGACACGGAACTTGTGACGGATGAAAACGGATATGCCGAGGTGGATGCCTTTAAGGGAGACTATATCGTCAAAACGCAAAACGGACAGGCCAAAGTCCGCCTGTCCGAAAAAACAGATATCATAAAGTTCTGATCACTTCAGTTTCGTTTTACTTCAAAGGGATTTTCTATTCCCTTTTCAAAATTCAAAAGACCGATGCAGGCGTTGTTTATCATATCGGAAACGGTCCTTTCGGTATAGAATGCCATGTGCGGTGTCAGATATACATTTGGCATGGACAGGAGCACGGCGCGGTCCGGGTTATCCAGGATGTCGCCGGACCTGTCCAGATAATAAAGACCTGCCTCATTCTCAATGGTGTCAAGAGCAGCAAAGCCAACCTTTCCCGAGCAAAGAGCGCTGATCAGTGCGGATGTATCGATAAGAGATCCTCTTGCGCAGTTTACAATGATCACTCCGTCCTTCATGGTGTCGATGGCCTTTGAGTCAACCATATGATAATTGTCAGCGTAAGCGGGAACATGGAGGGTGATGATGTCGGACTGTTTATAAATGGTTTCTTTGTCGACATAGTTTCCGTAAACGCGCAGTTCATCTTTTTCGTAAACATCATTCATGAGTATCCTGCATCCGAAACCGGACAGGTGCTTCACCACCGTCGCTCCGATGTTTCCCGTTCCAAGTACTCCGATGGTGGAGGCTGATATCTCGCGGCCTATCTTTCCCTTGAGCGAAAAATTCTGTACTGTGGCACCCTGCATGATGTAAGGCATCTTTCTGCAGGCTATGAGCATCATCATGATGGTATAGTCTGCCACTGATTCCGGTGCGTAGGTCACATGAGCAACCTTCAGACCGATGCTGTAGGCATGAACAACATCTATGTGTTCGTAGCCTATACTCCTGGTGGTGATGTATTTCACGCCGAGCTCCTTCATTCGGTCAAGCATTTCCGGACCCAGGGGATTTGTGATGATCGATACCGCCTCATAACCCTTCGCAAGATCGAGATTATCCGGGCTTGGGTATTCCGATGTAAGTCCGTATTCAAAATCGTATTTTTCGGCGCATTCTTCGAGATAGTGTATTTCGTCGTGGTCTCTGAGGGCATAAAAAAATAATCGCATGGTGGTCTCCTTTGTGTCAGATTGGTACAGACACGATTATATCATATGAGGGGATATATATGGTATAATTTTTAGTTGGAAGAATATGTATGCACCCCGCTCCCGCAGGCCACCTCCCATGCCTTGCGCTCCGGTGGGTGCTCGGCACGGGGCCGTCTACGCTCCGCTTCGGTCGGCGCAAAACTACCGTCCACTGGACGGTATGCGCCCTGCGGGAGCGGGGACCATGCAATAATAATCAGATCACAGGAGAAAGAAGGATGTTAAAGGATAATATAGGAAAGTATTATTTTGAGGGAAACTATAACTGCGCGGAAACGCTCATCAGGGCCGCAAATGATTATTACGACCTGGGCCTGCACGACAGGGATATGATCTCCTACGGCGTGTTCGGCGCGGGGATACAGACGGGAAATACCTGCGGGGCCGTGATCGCGGCGGCGGCAGTCCTTTCCATGAAATATGTCGAAAAGAAGGCGCATGAGAGCAGCGACATCAAGCCGGTCACCATAAGGCTCATGCAGGAGTTTAACAAAAAATACGGCTCTGTCCTCTGCAAAGAGATCAAGCCCCAGTCCTTTGATCCTGAAGTCAGATGCAAAAACACGGTGGAAGCAGCCTGCGATATCCTGGAGTCCGTGATAGCAGAATACGACAGTGCGTCACAGGGACAGACCCCGTGACACATACGGAACATTTATGAATCGTTGTAGAAACGGCAAAAAAATGCTAAAATTTCTTTGTTGCGGATAGTTCCGGGATGAAGGGACTGTTTTGTATACGGAGGAGAGATCTTGAATATGCATAAGGATGGAAAATCCGGCAGGATATACAAAAACAGGCCGCAGAGCATACTCTTTGTGATCGCGTGCATAGCAGCAAATGTTTTGATGACCTTTGAGGCGGACAGGACGGGCCTGCCGCTTTTTCTTGATACTGCGGGAACCATACTCGTATCATTGGCGGGAGGCTTTTTCCCGGGAGTGATCACCGCGGCCGCGACGAACGTGGCCTGCGTATTTTTCAATGAGGATGCGCTGTATTTTGTGGTGGTCCATGCGCTGATCGCCCTTTTGGCATCATGGTATGTCAGGCGCTTCAGTGTGAAAAAGCCGGCAGGTGTTGCAGTCCTTGCAGGTATCACATCACTTTTCTGCGGAGTTTTGTCTGCCCTCATACAGTGGGGACTTTACGGACAGCCCCAGAATGAGGCTGTGGCGGAAATGTCCGCTTCTTTTTCACAGGCTACGGGTCTTGGTGCCTTTGCGGCCTTTCTTCTGGTAAACATCCTTTTGAACATCGTAGATAAGGGTTTGACCGTCACACTGGCTGCGGTCATTTTTTCAGTCATGCCCGAAAGCTTTCTGGAAAAGATCAGAGACAGGGGCTGGAGGCAGAGACCTCTTTCGGATAATGAAAAAAGAGACTTGCGGAAATGGAGCAGGAAGGCGGGGTTTTCCATAGTCGCAAGGTCTTCCATTTCTCTCATGAGTGTGCTTGTCATTTCCGTCACCATAATGGGGGTTATAGTGATCCGTTATTATTATGGAGATGAAAAAGAGGAAAAGACAAAAAATGCCCAAAGCGCCGTCGCCTTTGCTGCCACAGTAGTGGATGGAAACAGGATGGATGACTATATCAGCAGCGGATGGAAGGTTCCCGACTATGAAAAGACCCGGCAGATGCTGCAAAAGATCAGGGACAATTCGCCGGGAGTGGAGTATCTGTATGTGATAAAGGTCAGGGAGGACGGGTGTCATGTGGCCTTTGACCTGGATACACAGGATGTTCCCGCCTATGAGCCCGGAGATGTGATAGAGATAGAAAAGGCCTTTGAGCCCTATATGCCGACACTCCTTGAGGGAGGCGAGATAGAACCTATAGAATCAAAGGACAAGAGCGGATGGGTGGTGACCGTATATCATTCGGTGAAAAACTCCCGCGATCAGACCGTGGGCTATGTCGGTGCGGATGTCTCCCTGGACTATCTGAGAGAGCAGATGTCTGATTTTGTATTCAGGGCCGTGCTGATTTTGGCCGGGTTCTTCATACTGATCCTTTCCTATCAGATGACGATCACCGCGATGTTCACTCTCTATCCCGTCGGAAGCATGGCGCTTTGCGTGGAGGATCTTGCAGAGTCGGGAGATGACCAGAAGAAGCTGGATGAGAATGTGAAGAAGATCAGAAAACTGGATATCAGGACCGGTGACGAGATAGAGAGGCTGTACAGGGAGATCTGCGATATGGCACTGAACCAGGCCGAGCAGGTCAGATCCATCCGGTATTTTGCGGATACCACGGCAAAGATGCAGGACGGACTCATCATCACCATGGCAAACATGGTGGAAAACCGTGACTCGGATACGGGGGCACATATCCAGAAAACGGCGGCCTATGTAAAGGTCATAGTCGATGGTCTGGAGAAAAAGGGATACTATCCGCAGAAGGTTACAAAAAAATTCAAGTCTGATGTGGTCAGATCGGCACCTCTGCACGATGTCGGAAAGATCAATATC
>JAFSWJ010000155.1 GCA_017444545.1 Lachnospiraceae bacterium | reverse complement strand
GCGAAGTGCGTTCTTTTTTCCGGCAAGACCGGTTAGCAGCGCCGGTACGCAGGCTCCGATATTACAGCCAAGGATGATGTAAAGACAGATATTGATGTCCAAAAGTCCCTCTCTGCACATGAGGAGCATGATGGAGACCGTGACGCTGGAGCTTTGTATCACACCTGTAATAACTGTTCCGACGACTATGGCTGCAAGAGGTGACTGCAGTGAGCTCAGAACACGCATGAGCTGCGGCGAGTCCGCCATTCCCGACATTGCGCTGCTCATGGAGGAAAGTCCCAGGAAAAGGATACCGAATCCCACAACTATGCTGGCACATTTCCTGACCATGGAACGCTTTGAAAACATCACAAAGAGAACGGAGGGCAGCAGGAAAAGCGGCGCATATTTTGAAAGGTTGAAGGATACGAGCTGGGATGTGATCGTTGTTCCGATGTTTGCACCAAAGATGACACCTGCAGCCTGGTAGAGATCCATCAGACCGGAATTGACAAAGGATACGACCATGACAGTGCAGGCACTTGAGGACTGGATGGCTGCGGTAAAAAAGACACCGACAAGCATACCCATGACCTTGTTGGTAGTCAGGGTTTCAAGTATGCTTCTCAGCTTTGCTCCGGCGGCATTTTCAATGCTGTCTCCCATGAGCTTCATCCCGTAGAGAAAAAGCCCGAGTCCGCCCATCATGGTAAATAGTACAGTCGTATTCATGAAAAATAGATCCTTCCCCTCAGCATGTCCGTTTTCATCTGCGCCTTCAGTTCATCTATGCTGTCAAACTTCATCTCCCCGCGAAGGAAGTGCAAAAGCTCGACTCTCAGGGTTTCCCCGTAGACATCATCATCAAAATCATATATGTAGGTTTCCACAGTGACCTTTTTTTCCTCACTCACCGTAGGTCTGACTCCCACATTTGTGATACCAAGGAATACTCCGGTACCGAGATAGATGTGGGAAAAATAGACCCCGAAGGGCGGCAGCAGTTTTTCCGGATCAACCGAAAGATTCACTGTCGGCATCTCAAGCTTCCTGCCGAGCATCCTGCCCCTGGTCACCATTCCCTCCAGACTGTAGGCTCTGCCCAGCACCGCCTGGGCAAGCTCCATCTTTCCGTCCGCGATGAGATTTTTGATCAGTGATGAGCTAATGACCTCATCCCCCAGCCTGACCTTTTCTATGACCTCGACCTCAAAGGAATACTCCTTTGAAAGCTTCATCAGAAGTTCCAGATCTCCTCTTCCTCCGGCACCGAAGGATATATCGGGTCCCGCCGCGATGTATCTGACGTGGAGTTTTTTTGCAAGCATCTCCACAAAGGCCTCCGGCTCCATGGATACCGTCGCCTCGTTCATCGGCATCACAAACAGAAGATCCAGACCCATGTCTCTGAGCCTGTCCTCTTTTTCGATATTTGTCATGAGACTGCCGGTCTTTTTTCCCGAAAAATAATCGGAAAAAGAACCGTCAAAGGTGAGCACGAGCGAAGAAAGTCCCTGTTTTTTGCGGGAAAACACCTTCTCAAGGAGCTTTGCATGTCCGGTGTGCAGCCCGTCAAATTTCCCAAAGGCTATCGCCGTACCTTCATATACGGTTCTATCAAATTCGTCTACGTCAGAAAATATCCGCATAAATGCGCCCTTTTGTCCCTTACCTCATAGACCGCGGCAAAAGTCCCGTCCCCGAGGTATATCCTGTATTTTCCGTCGGGAACATCCATAATAAAAACGTTCCCGTTTCTGACTTTCTTTTCCGTACCGCCCCGGACCTTCAGCTTTTCATACGAAGGAAACATACTGTCGATGCTTGTGAGCTTCCCTTCGATCTCTCCTGACCTGAAAAGTTCTTCCGTCTGCGCCAGGGTAACACACTCATCAATGATAAACCCGCAGGCTGCAGTCCTTTGAAGCTCCGCCATGGAAGCCTTTGTTCCCAGCCTCTGCCCGATATCCCTGCAAAGTGATCTGACATAGGTTCCCTTTGAGCACTCCACAAGAAAGGTAAACTCATTCTTTTCGGGCTCAAAGGATCCTGCTTCAATCCTTCTGATGAAGACCTCGCAGGGCTTTCTTTCTATCTCAACGCCCTGTCTTGCAAGCTCATACAGCTTTTTTCCGCCCACCTTTTTTGCGGAATACATGGGCGGGACCTGCATGTATCGTCCCGTGAAAGAATCGAGCGTTTTTATTATATCACTCTGCGTGATCCCGGAGACATCAGCCGTTTCGACGATGTTGCCCGTCATGTCCTCGGTGTCCGTGAGCACTCCGAGCCTGCACCGACATTTGTAGGTTTTGTCCGTATCCTCTAGCAGGCTGATGATCTTTGTGGCTTTTCCGAGGCATACCGGGAGGACTCCCGTGGCTGCAGGATCCAGAGTACCCGTATGCCCTATCTTTTTCATATGAAGGATGCCGCGAAGCTTTGCCACCACATCATTTGAGGTAAAGCCCTCCTCCTTGTAAACCGGGAGGACTCCGCAAAGGACAGAAGCTTCCGGTCTCATTTTTCCGTATTTTCCATATACTGCTTTTCGATGATCTTTGACAGGTTGTTTACCACATCATGATATGAGCCGGCCATGGTAAGCCCTGCCGCTCTTTCATGTCCGCCGCCGCCAAAGGCCTTTGCCACCGCTGCCACATTGATCTTTTCGCTGGAACGCAGGGAGATCTTGTACTCCTGGGTTCCTATCTCATACATGAAGATGGCGCACTCCACGCCCCTGGTATAGCGCAGCTGGTTTGCTATGCCCTCCAGATCCTTTGAGGTTGCTCCGTAGAAATCCATTGTCTTTCTGTCTATCACGGACACTATGCACTTTCCGTCCATGAACAAGATGCTCTCGAGGAGAGCGCGTCCCAGGATCTGATTCTGGATATAGCTTTTCTGGAAAATGGTCTTTTCTATGATCCTGTAATGATCAAAATCATATTCGATGAGCTTTCCCGCGATCTCCATGGTGGATCT
>JAFSWJ010000015.1 GCA_017444545.1 Lachnospiraceae bacterium | reverse complement strand
TTCGGTTATGGTATCATACCTCTTGCCGATGTCAACCAGGGAGGAGATCTGCTTGACAGAGTTGTCATGATCAGGCGTCAGATAGCACTTGAGCTCGGTACCGTGGTTCCCATCATCAGACTGAGGGATAACATACAGCTCAACCCGAATCAGTATATTATCAAGATCAAGGGCGTGCAGGTTGCCGAAGGCGAGATCATGTTTGATCACTATATGGCCATGAATCCCGGCTATGTAGAGGAAGAGATCACAGGTATCGAGACCTATGAACCCTCCTTCCATCTGCCGGCACTGTGGATCACCGAGGGACAGAGGGAAAGGGCTGAGTCCATGGGCTATACCGTTGTGGATCCTCCGTCCATCATAGCCACACACCTGACCGAGGTGATAAGGACGCATATCAGCGAGCTTCTGACGCGTCAGGATACCCAGAACCTCATCAACAACCTCAAGGAATCAAATCCTTCGGTGGTGGAGGAGCTTACGCCGAAGCTGCTGGGGCTTGGAGAGATACAGAAGGTATTGCAGAACCTGCTTAAAGAAGGTATATCCATCAGGGATCTGCTGACCATATTTGAGACCATGGCTGACTATGCGGCTACAACAAGGGACACGGATGTTTTGACCGAGTATTGCCGCCAGGCGCTCAAGAGGGCCATCTCTGCCAGGTTTTTTGAACCGGGTGATACCACCAGCGTGGTCACCCTGGATCCTGTCATCGAGCAGGAGATCATGGCATCTGTGAAGCAGACGGAACAGGGCGCTTATCTGACGCTTGCTCCCGACAGGACAAAGGCGATCATTTCCGCCACTGAGGCTGAGCTGAAAAAACTCGATGATCTCGGAAAGAGCCAGATAGTCATTACGTCGCCGATAGTGAGGATCTATTTCAAAAAACTGGTTGAAGATTATTTTGAAGAGATAATAGTGATCTCGTATAATGAGATCGAAAATGATGTTGAAGTTCAGAGTATTGGGATGATCAAGGCATGATAATCAAGAAGTTTACCGCAAAAACAGAAGAAGAAGCAACGAAAGCCGCAAAGGAAGAACTCGGAGCACGCAGTGTGGTGATGAATGTCAGAAAGGTGAAGACAAAAGGTTTCTTCAGTTTTCTGAAAAAACCTCTGATCGAGGTCACCGCCGCAGTCGAAGAGGATACGGATTCCATGGTGACCCACGTCAGACGTCCTCTTGAGCCCAGCATCAGGACCGTCACAAAGGTTCCTTTTAACAGGCAGCAAAAGGAAGAAAAGCCGGGGCTCAAAGATGTGATACCTGATGAGGAGGAGAAGCCCTCGCAAAAACAGGCTCAGGATACCGGCAGGGAAGAAAAGAGCGAAGACAAGGCGATCGAGGAAAAGATCGACAATCTTCATACCCTCATAGAGCAGCAGCTCAAGAACGTTATGGAAAACAATGATGACGCGGAGGAGAACAGCGGTAAAAAGACTGATGATCAGGATCGTGAATTCATCAGCTTTGTAAAGCTCATCTACAATACCCTCATCGACAATGAGGTTGATGAAAAGTATGTAAACGAGCTTGTGGATGAGATCGAAAAGCTCAAAAAACCCGGTGTCACCATTGATTATCTGATATCAAACATTTATCAGAAAATGATCCTGAAATTCGGCGAGCCGGCAAATATAACAGCCGGGGAAAACGGCGCCAGGATCATATTCTTCATAGGACCCACAGGTGTCGGCAAGACAACGACCATAGCAAAGATCGCATCGCAGTTTGCAGTCATCGAAAAGAAAAAGGTTGCCCTCATCACTACCGATCTGTACAGGATAGAGGCTGCAGAGCAGCTGAAGACCTATGCGGATATCATGAAGGTTCCCTTCAGGCTTGCCTACAACGAGGATGATCTGAAGGAGGGTATCCATGAATTTGAGGAATATGATTTCATTCTTGTGGATACTGCGGGATATTCCCCCAAGGATGAGGAAAAGCGCATGGAGATGAAGCAGCTTCTTGACAGCGCAAAAAAGATCGCGGATATAGATACTTATCTTGTGATGTCCCTGACGACAAAATACAGGGATCTGGTGGCTATGTCTGATCTGTACAGGCAGATAACGGACTACAAGCTAATATTCACAAAGCTTGATGAGACCGAGTTTTTCGGAAATATGCTGAACATCAAGCTGCACACAGGTGAAGAGATCGCTTATGTGACAAACGGACAGGATGTTCCTGATGATATAGAGGTATTTAATCCCCAGAGCATAGTCAGGGCACTCTTAGGCGGAGATAAGCAGTCCTGACGGAAAGCTTTTGGCGGCAGGATCGAAAAGAAGGAAAAGGAAAAGGATGGACCAGGCTGACAGGCTGAGAAATATAATAAAGCAGAACCAGGTTGCACCGGCAAAGGCGGCAAGGGTCATAACCGTCACCTCTGGAAAGGGAGGTGTGGGGAAGAGCAATGTCTCCATTAATCTTGCTGTTGAGTTTAAGCGCATGGGAAAACGCGTGATAATCTTTGATGCGGATTTCGGACTGGCGAATATCGAGGTCATGTTCGGGACCATACCAAAGAACAATCTGGCTGATCTGATCTATCAGGGAAAAGGGATCAAGGATGTCATCACCTGGGGTCCCATGGATATAGGTTTCATCTCCGGAGGGAGCGGTATCGCTGGTCTTACAAATCTCGGGAGGGAGTATATCAATTACCTGGTACAGCAGCTTTCCGAGCTTGACAGTATCGCGGATGTTATCATCATTGACACGGGCGCCGGGATATCGGACTCTGTTATGGAGTTTCTGGTGGCTTCGGGAGAGGTTCTGCTCGTGACGACTCCTGAGCCCACCTCCATCACGGACTCCTATTCCCTGTTAAAGGCTCTCAGGAGAAATTCAAGGTTCAGCGAGGATTCATCCACCATAAAGGTGATCTCCAACAAGGTGTCCACCAGCGAGGAAGGAAAGCTCCTTTTCAGCAAGCTGAATACCGTGGTTCAGAGATATCTGCACCTGAACATAGAATACATCGGATGTATTCCCCAGGACTCGGAGCTTTCGGATGCAGTGATGCAGCAGAGCCCCATATGCATATCAAACACAAATGCAAAGTCATCAAAGGCCTTCAAGGATATAGCGATGACACTCATGGATATACCTCATGAGGCACAGGTTTACAGGAGAGGTATGGCGGGCTTCTTTGCGAATATGGTCAGGGGCAAGCATTTCAGTTAAAATAGATATAAAGGGGAAGGGATATGATCACGGATTATATTGTACCGGGAGATAAAATAGAATTAACGGACAAAAGGAGTGCGGAAAGACCGAACAGCGAAGGCATAATCGCGAGAAAGGTTTATCGTACCCGCGTCTATGATATCACCTCCGAGGATGAGATAAAGGTAAACATGCCCATGGACAAGGACAAGCTGATCCTCCTTCCCATAGACGGGGAATACGATCTTTGCTTTTATACGGCAAACGGGCTTTTCCAGTGCTATGGCAGGGTTACGGACAGGTACAAGTCAAACAATATCTATGTCCTTGTGCTGGAGCTGACCACACCCTTAAAGAAGTTCCAGAGAAGGGA
>JAFSWJ010000154.1 GCA_017444545.1 Lachnospiraceae bacterium | reverse complement strand
CCGTGATCAAAGCCTTGCTTCAAGTTCCTTTGCCAGATCCTCAAATCCCGGTTTTCCGAGAAGCGCGAACATATTCTTTTTGTAGCTCTCAACTCCCGGCTGATTGAAAGGATTGACTCCCAGCATATATCCGCTGACACCGCAGGCAAACTCAAAGAAATAGAAAAGCTGTCCCAGGTATTCCTCCGTCTGTTCAGGGATATTGATCATCGCATTCGGTACATTTCCGTCGGTATGTGCCAGGATGGTTCCGTTCATCGCACACTTATTGGCAAAATCCACTGTCTTTCCTGCAAGATAATCAAGACCGTCCAGATTGTTATCGGCTTTCTTCATAATAATATCTATCCTGGGCTTTTCGATGTTGATGACCGTCTCAAACATGATGCGGGCGCCGTCCTGGATGAATTGTCCCATGGAGTGCAGGTCTGTTGTCAGATCAACCGATGCAGGGAAGATACCCTTCTGATCCTTGCCCTCGCTCTCACCGTAGAGCTGCTTCCACCATTCAGAGATGAAGTGGAGACTCGGCTCGTAGTTTGCCACTATCTCAACGCTCTTGCCCTTCCTGTAGAGGATGTTCCTGATGGCTGCATATTTGAGGGCATCATTTTCCTCAAAGGCATTTTCGATAGCCATTTTTCTGCCCTCGGCTGCTCCCTTCATGAGGGAATCTATATCCGCACCCGATACCGCGATGGGAAGGAGTCCCACTGCAGTGAGCACGGAAAATCTGCCGCCCACATCATCGGGTACGACAAATTCTTCATAGCCTTCGGAATCAGCCAGGCTCTTTAATGCTCCCCGGGCCTTGTCGGTTGTTGCATAGATCCTCTTTGCAGCCTCGGCCTTGCCGTATTTTTCCTCCAGCTTTTCCTTGAATATCCTGAAGGAAATGCCGGGCTCGGTTGTGGTTCCGGACTTTGATATCATGTTTATGGAAAAGTCCCTGTCTCCGATGACATCCATCATATTGGAGATATAGGTGCTTGAAATGCTGTTTCCAAGGAAGTAGATCTCTGGAGTCTTTCTCACTTCCTTTGATACGCTGTTGTAAAAGTTGTGTCTCAGAAATTCGATGGCAGCCCTGGCTCCCAGATATGATCCGCCTATGCCGATAACCAGCAGCACATCGCTGTCGCTCTTTATCTTTTCGGCAGCCTTTTTGATCCGTGCAAACTCGTCTTTGTCATATTTTTCCGGCAGGTCTATCCAGCCGAGGAAATCGTTTCCGGCTCCCTTTCTTGAAAGCAGTAGCTCCCTTGCAGAAAGAGTCTGATCCTTTATGATCTCGACCTCCTCCTCAGAGATGAACTGCAGCGCCTTTGAGTAATCGTAAGTAACCTTTGCCATTTTTTTGTCTCCTTTTCGTATCCCTTGTATATTATAATAGGAAGTTTTATTGTTCCGTACCGTTCGCTCCGCCCAGAACCTTTTCAACGGTCGCCAGAAGCTTTTCCGGTTCATAGGGCTTTAGCATATATCCTGCAGGCTTGAGCCTCAAAACCGCATGGATATGCGACTTGTCATTGACTCCCGTCACAAAGACCACCGGGATATCCGCCATCTCCTCATCGGAGCGGATCATCTCAAAGGTCTGTTTTCCGTCACATACCGGCATCTCATAATCAAGCAGGATGAGATCCGGCTTTTTCCTGCTGATCTGGGCGATCGCCTTCGTACCCGAATTTGCCAGGATCACATCATACTTCTTTTCAAGGATGGCCTTGATCCCCCTCAGAGTCGTCGCATTGTCATCAACGACCAGTATAACCTTTTTTTCTTCCTCATAATCAAAGACCAGATCGTCAAGCGATGTGGATGATGGATTGAATATATCCATTACCGCCTCCTGAAAAATCCCATAATAAAAACACCGTTTCAAGTGCAATTCTACACTATATGACGATGCTTTTCAAATCAAAGGGCTTACCATCCTCATGGTTTCCCGAGAAGTATATAAACTGCGGAGGTGGACAGGCAGAATAGTGCAAGCAGACACGCGATGAACTGCTCCCTTTTTTTGCCCTCCTTTGAAAACAGCCCCAGAAACATGCCCTCGATCACGATGACATACTGGATATACCTGAAGTCCTGGGATGAAAAATACGGTGCCTTGAAGCTGAAGTGCACGAGAAAGACCACGGGCACTATCCAGGACAGAAACCAGTAGATGCTTTCTACGGTATCTTCCTTTTTCCTCAGCTTTTTCACTGTCACATATACGGTGGCAAAGGCTGCCAGGATGACAAGTATAGTCCCGAGTATCAGCGCAGCCCAGGCAAAGGGAGTTATCCTTGCGTAGTTTTCCGCAAGGTTAGTCTCTCCGAAAAGCGACGTTTTTATTATGGAAAGGGGTATGTTGAAGTCATCAAAGGCGTCCCCCTGGCTCAACATGTTCACAAAGGGCTACGGCGTCCTCACATCAAAGATCCTGGCTGCCGGGCTGTACTGCTCCACCGGCTGTCCGACCTCGGGAGTGTAGTTTATGGGCGTGCCGAACTTTATCAGGTTTCTAACGGGATAGAAAAGTGCGGGCGGGACACAGATCAGGGCAAATAATAAATACTGCCCGAGATACCGCAGAAATCCTTCCTTTTTTCCGCTGATCCATTTTTCGATGAAGAGAAAGGCGACGGGGATGGCTGCCAGGGCTCCGGAAAGCTTTGCCGCCATGGAAAGTCCTATGCAGAGAGCGACGGGGATGATGTTGAGGAGGGTGCTCCTCCTGTACCATCTGAGTGCGAAGTAGAGGCTCATGACCATGAGCAGCTCGCAGAGGCAGTCGTTGTTGATGGAGCCTGCCATCAATATGAAGCCGGGATGAAGGGCTGTCAGGGTAAACGCTATGATCATGGCGTTTCCTTCAAGGCCCGCCTCTTTGAAGATCAGGTATGCAAAGAGCAGTATGAGCATGCTGTAAAAGAGCGTCAGATACTGGACATCCTCGCAGGCTCTGTCGTAATTTTTGCCAAAAAAGGTCTGTGCACCGATGAAAACGGCCGAAAGGATGTGATGGAGAGGAGGCTGGAAAAAGCCCCATTTATCGAGAGGATCAAAATCGGGAAGTCTCTTTTCCCTCAGGAACCATTCGATATAGGCCGCCTGTCCCTCATCGGCGCCAAAGCCGATCACATCATGCTGCCTCATCCAGTGCGGGGTATATAGGACATAATCCAGTCTGAGGACAAAGGCGGAAAGAGTACCAAAGATGAGAAAGGCGCTCTTTCCCTTCTTTTTATATATGAAGAAACAGATCACCGTGATCAGAGCCAATATTACAAAAATGATGAGAATATACTGTCTGCCGGGTGTCATCATTTCTTTTTCCCCTTGCATCCTCTGAGGATAAAGAACGCCGCTGCCGCTGCAGCAAAGAGAAGTGACAGTGCCGTGGATATGTGCTGGAGAGATGTGCCGGAATATCTGACCGTGACAATGGACGCTCCGTTTGTATAGACTCTGACCTGCCCGTTCCTCCCGCTGCCGTCTGTCCTCAGTTTCTTCCCGCTGCCGTCAGCTGCCGTATATCCTTTGTAATAAACAAAGGGAACATCTATATATGATGCACCGGGAGCTATACCATCCACGGTAAGGGTGTTTTTTCTCCTTGATACGGAAAGTGTGTTTCCGTTGTCATCAAAGGCGGTATCTGCGGTATCAGTGAGCAGATCCCTGTCCGTGACGGATGAAGGGAGCCATTCTCCTCCTATGACCTCGGCAGTATATGCCGGATAGGAGAAATAATCATCCGAGTAGGAATAGTATT
>JAFSWJ010000002.1 GCA_017444545.1 Lachnospiraceae bacterium | reverse complement strand
TCATCCTTTCTGCAGCTTCCAAGATCGCAGGATCAAAGGGAACTGCAAATGACAACGAACTGTATGACCGCTTCCTTGAAAATGCGGGAGGTTCAGACGGAGGAAACAAATGACGGACGATCCGGAATTTTTTGACGAGGTCAAAGATCACCTGGAAGCAACTCTTTTGTACGTCACAAAACCTGACGAAAAAAGGCTTCAGGGCATAGAAGAGTTCATACGGAATAAATACGGGGTTTCTGAGGTTGAGCTTCAGATAAAAGAGGACAGGTCGCTAAAAGGCGGCTTTATACTTCGTGTGGAAAACGAGGAGTATGACTGGAGCAACAGAGGCAGGCTGAGGCAGCTTAGAAACATCCTTGAAAAAAGACGTATGGATGTGACAGCCGAAGACAGCGCCGGTGATATCATATCAATATTCCGGGAGTCAGTCGAAAGTTTTGAGCTGAGGGCTGAAAGCCAGGAGATAGGTTTCGTCAGAAAGGTCGGCGACGGCGTTGCTCTGATAGAGGGAATAGACCATGCTTTTTACGGAGAGGTAGTTGTCTTTGATAACGGTATCAAGGGCATGGTGATGAGCATAGAAAGAAAGAGAATGGGTGTCATGCTCTTTGGAGATGAGGATGACATCAGCGAAGGGATGAAGGTTGCAAGGACCATGTCCGAGGCGGGTATTGAGGTCAGCGACAATCTGCCGGGCAGGGTCATAAACGCACTTGGCAGCCCGATAGACGGCAAGGGAAGGATAGAAAAGATGGGCTTCAGACCGGTTGAAAATCCGGCGCCTTCCATTGTTGCAAGACACCCGGTCAACACTCCTCTTGAAACCGGGATACTTGCCATAGACAGTATGTTTCCCATAGGACGCGGCCAGAGAGAGCTGATCATAGGAGACAGACAGACAGGAAAGACATCCATAGCTGTCGATACCATAATTAACCAGAAGGACAAGGGAGTCATCTGCATCTATGTTGCCATAGGTCAAAAAGCATCCACCGTTGCAAAGGTGGTGCAGATCCTTGAAAAAAACGGCGCCATGGACCACACAGTCATAGTCAGCGCAACAGCGAGTGAGCCTGCCTCCATGCAGTATATAGCACCCTACGCCGGAACAGCCATTGCAGAATACTTCATGCAGCAGGGCAAGGATGTGCTCATCGTCTATGATGATTTGAGCAAGCATGCGGTAGCCTACAGAGAAATATCGCTTCTCCTGGGCAGGTCGCCGGGCAGGGAGGCTTATCCCGGAGACGTTTTTTACCTTCATTCAAGACTCCTCGAAAGGTCGAGCAGGCTGAAGGAAAGCCTTGGAGGAGGTTCAATCACCGCTCTTCCCATAATAGAAACGCTCGAGGGCGATGTATCTGCCTACATACCGACAAATGTCATCTCCATCACGGACGGACAGATATTCCTGGAGGAAGACCTTTTCTACGAAGGTATCAGGCCGGCGGTAAATGTGGGACTTTCGGTTTCCCGTGTCGGAGGCGCAGCACAGAGCAAGGCTATGAAAAAGGCTACGGGAGCGCTGAGGATCAATCTGGCACAGTTCAGGGAGATGGAGGTGTTCACGCAGTTCTCCTCCGATCTGGATCCTGCGACAAAGGAACTCCTCGACAACGGCCGGGCCCTGATCGAGATACTCAAGCAGAATGTGGGAAACCCGCTTTCCATGCCTGAACAGGTCATATCCCTTGTGGCTGCAAATGAAAAGCTGTTTATGGGCATACCGCTTGATCAGGTCAAGAAATTTCAGACCGATCTGCTGAAGGAGATAAATGAAAACCACGGGACGATCATCAGTGAGCTGAAGATCAAGCAGGAGCTCCCCGACGGATTCAGGGATGTGATAATAAAAACGGTCAGGGAATACAAGGAAAAATGGCTGGATCAACAGACATCAAAAACAGAATAAAAGGTATTCAGGATACAAAAAAGATAACCAATGCCATGTATCTGATATCCTCGACGAAGCTTCGCCGGGCAAAAAAGAGCATGGAGGATATCGAGCCTTATTTCTACGGGATGCAGAGCCTGATGCAGAGGATGATGAGACATTTTCCCGAGACCGAGCATCCATATCTGAAGACCAATGATGACAAGCCCGAAAGCGAGATGATACATGGCTTTCTCGTTGTGACTGCAGACAAAGGTCTGGCCGGATCGTACAACATCAATGTCCTCAAGGAAACCGGAAAACTCATGGAGAACAAGGCATCGCGCCTCTATGTTGTCGGTGAGGCAGGCAGACGGTTCTTTGATCAGAGAAAGATCCCCATCGAGGAAAACTTCACCTATACTGCACAGAATCCGACCAGAGCCAGAGCCAGGGTCATAACAAATACATTTCTGAAGGATTTTGAGGAAGGAAGGATCCACGATCTGACGGTGGTCTTTACTGCGATGAAAAACTCTCTTGAGACGGAGACCAGAGTGATGAAGCTCATGCCTCTTGAAAAGGATCTGAGCGTGAAGGATATTCCAGCGGATGTCATGAGAGAGGAATTCATCATACATCCGTCACCGAAAGAGGTTTTGGGGGCGATCATCCCTCCCTATGTGGCGGGACTGGTCTACAGTGCGCTGGTGGAGTCCTACTGCTGCGAACAGAACAGCCGTATGCAGGCCATGAGTGCGGCAAACGACAGTGCCGACGAGATTGTTCAGGAATTAAAGATCAAATACAACAGGAAAAGACAGGCGGGCATCACACAGGAGATAACCGAGGTGAGCGCCGGGGCCAGGTCAGGGAGAATGTGACGATGGCAGACGGAAAGATAATACAGGTGCTGGGTCCGGTAGTGGACGTGGAATTTGGGACGGAGAGGATACCGAGGATCAACGAAGCACTGGAGGTATTTGTAGGCGACAACAGAAGAGTGATGGAAGTCAGGCAACATCTTGGAAAAGGCAGGGTGCGCTGCATCATGCTCTCTCCGAGCGAGGGTCTGTACAGGGAGATGGAGGTTACCGCCACGGGAACACCCATAACCGTTCCGGTAGGAGAGGCCAATCTGGGCAGACTTTTCAATGTTCTGGGAGACACGATAGACGGTCTTGATGATGAGGAAGTGAACAGGCAGAAAAGATGGCCCATCCACAGGGATGCTCCGGGATTTTCCGAACAGTCACCCGTACAGGAGATACTTGAAACCGGGATCAAGGTCATAGATCTCCTGGCACCCTATGCAAAGGGCGGAAAGATAGGACTTTTTGGAGGAGCAGGTGTCGGAAAGACCGTCCTCATACAGGAACTGATAACCAATGTTGCAGTCGAGCACGGCGGATATTCAATATTCACAGGCGTCGGAGAAAGGTCCAGAGAAGGAAACGATCTGTGGAGTGAGATGAAGGAGTCGGGGGTTCTTGACAAGACAGCCCTGATCTTCGGACAGATGAATGAACCGCCTGGAGCAAGGATGAGGGTCGCGGAAACCGGACTGACCATGGCGGAGTATTTCAGGGATGAGAAAAACAAGGATGTCCTGATCTTCATAGATAACATATTCAGGTTTGTTCAGGCAGGCTCCGAGGTATCGGCTCTGCTCGGAAGGATACCATCGGCTGTGGGATACCAGCCTACTCTGGCAAGCGAGATGGGAGATCTGCAGGAAAGGATATCATCCACCAAAAGAGGCTCCATCACATCCGTACAGGCAGTCTATGTCCCGGCTGACGATCTGACAGATCCGGCTCCGGCAACCACCTTTGCTCATCTGGATGCCACCACGGTGCTTTCAAGAAAGATAGTCGAGCAGGGTATCTATCCGGCCGTGGACCCGCTGGAGTCTTCATCGAGGATCCTTGAGGAGGATGTGGTCGGAAAGGAACATTATGAAGTGGCCAGGGAAGTGATCCGCTTCCTCCAGAAATACAAGGAGCTGCAGGATATCATAGCCATACTTGGAATGGATGAACTGTCTTCCGATGACAGGGATGTGGTGTACAGGGCCAGAAAGATACAGAGATTTTTGTCCCAGCCCTTCTTTGTTGCCGAAAATTTCACAGGCATGCCGGGAAAATACGTGCACTTGCGCGACACGGTCAAGGGCTTTTCGGCGATCATCTCCGGAGAAGCTGACAAGTATCCGGAAGCAGCGTTTTTCAATGTCGGAACCATAGATGATGTAGTGGAAAAGGCAAAGGAATATGAGTAAAAAAACCGGAGCATTGAGGATAATAAGCCCGGACGGCATCTTTTATGAAGGCAGGATGCTGGGTGTCATACTGCCCTCCCTTGACGGACAGCTGGAATTTCTGCCCTGTCATGAAGAGATGATAACTGTTATAATAACGGGAGAGCTTAAGTATCAGACCGAGGATGAAAAATGGCATGTGGCAGCGGTCGGGGGCGGCGTAGCCGAGACGGCAAATAACCGCTGCGACATATATGTGGACTTCGCGGAAAGACCTGAGGACATAGACAAGAACAGGGCTCGTGCTGCTCTTGAGCGTGCGACCGAACAGATGAGACAGAAAAAATCCATAGAGGAATACAAGATTTCCCAGGCGGCTCTGGCCAGGGCGCTCACAAGGCTGCGTGTAGCCGACAGGGATCCGTTCCGAGAAAGCAGGCATGCCGCTGGCGGCTCACAAATACGGGGGTATAAATGGACAGGATAAATTACGAAGCAGATGGAGTGGACAGTTGGAAAAATATAATATTGCTGTATAATTCCGCGTTGAAAGAGGTGGGGACAAAGCTTGAGATACTCAATGACGAGTTTCAGCATGTCCACCAGTACAATCCGATAGAGCATATCAAATCGAGGATCAAGACTCCTGAAAGCATAGTGAAAAAGCTGAAAAGACGCGGATACGAATCCACCATAGAAAACATGGTGAGATATGTGAACGATATCGCCGGTATCAGGGTCATCTGTTCCTTTACGGCAGATATCTACCGCATAGCGGATATGCTTGCAAAGCAGAGCGATATCAGAGTCATGTCCATCAAGGATTACATTAAAAATCCAAAGGAGAGCGGGTACAAAAGTTATCACATGATAGTATCCGTTCCCATCTTTTTGTCCGACGGAAGCTCCGATACCAAGGTGGAGATCCAGATCAGGACCGTAGCCATGGATTTCTGGGCAAGCCTCGAGCACAAGATAAATTACAAGTACGAGGGAGAAGTCCCTGAGCATATCAAGAGAGAACTTTCGGAATGCGCCGAGATGGTATCCGACCTGGATGCCAAGATGATGTCGCTGAACGAGGAGATCAAGGATGGCACCGAGGATGAGGGAGCCATAGCAAGTCTGAGACTTATCAAATAAAATCTTATCGGAAAAATCCCCAAAAATGAGGGGTGCCCCGGTGTTCCCTGAGGAACACCGAGGCTATTATGAAAAAATTATCTTTCTATTTGTCCTGTTCGTATATTCATATTAACCAAAATATATGAACAAACTATGAACTCACTGTTAATTTTTGGTAAATCTCCACAAAAATGCAAAAATATTACAGCATTTATTGTGCATGTTGTACAAGAGAACAGCGCTCCGGACTTCAAACAATTAATTGCGAATGAGGAGGTTTAATGCTAAAATTAGTCTTGTATGTGAATCGGAAAGGGTTTTATTATGGATAATTTCATGGACAGGCTGGTCGAAAAGATCAATATGCAGAACAGCAGGACCCGCCGGGACAGAAGTGAAGAAGAGATATACAGGAATACCGGGATCAGGATCGAGGAATTCAGGACTTCCACTCATGAAGATATAGAAAACCTGAGAAAAGAAGCTGCGTCTCACGAGGATATCGAGGAGACAAAGGTGCTTTTGAAGGAAAGCACGGAAAAGCTGACGGAGAGCATATCAAAGCTCGGGGAAAACGACCCGGAAAAGATAAAGACCCTGGTCAGCGATGTCATCCACAAGGAGGATGTGAAGCTCTACAGGAACGTGCAGGCTGTGGTCGTTGATGAGAGCGGCAAGGCACAGGAGAGTATCCGGGAGATAAAGGAACTTCTTGAGAGAGATGATCCGGAGGCCCTGAAGAGCCGGATCGACGACATAGAATCCATCGAAGGAGTGATCGCAGGGAGGACCTCCGGTATCAAAGGGATCCTTGCGGCAGTACTTGTGTTGCTGGTGCTGAACCTTTTGGGACTGGCATTTATCATAGCCCGCCTTTACGGGATGGTGTGATCGTGAGATTTCCGAAAGCGTCCCGTCCTGCGGGACAGCTGTATAGCAGACGCTCTCCGGAAATGTAAATACATAAACAGGTAGTTTGGGAGAAAGACAGTGTCAGAAGAGATCGAGCGTTATGTCATAAAAGGGGGAAATCCCCTGGTGGGAGAGGTAGAGATCGGCGGTGCAAAAAATGCGGCGCTTGCGATCGTAGCCGCCTCCATCATGACTGACGAGACAGTATCCATCGAGAATATGCCGGATGTGAGAGACACAAATGTAATGCTGGAGGCAATGCAGAGCATAGGTGTCAATGTCGACAGGATCGACCGCCATACGGTCAGGATAAACGGATCGATGGTCAAGAACGTGAATATCGATACCGAGAGCATCAGAAAGATCAGGGCTTCCTATTATCTGATGGGAGCGCTGCTCGGCAAATACAAGAGAGCTGAGGTGCCTCTTCCCGGCGGATGCGACATAGGAAGCCGTCCTATCGACCAGCACGTCAAGGGCTTCAGGGCACTGGGCGCAAATGTGGATATCAAGGGCGGTATAGTCAAGGCTTCGGCAGAGAAGCTGGTCGGTGCCCATATATACATGGATGTTGTGACTGTCGGAGCCACCATAAATGTGATGATGGCGGCCTCCATGGCAGAGGGAAAGACTATCATAGAGAATGCGGCAAAGGAGCCCCACGTCGTTGATGTGGCAAACTTCCTCAACAGCATGGGAGCAAATATCAAGGGCGCAGGAACCGATGTCATCAGGATCTCCGGGGTTTCAAGGCTCAGAAAGTGTACCTATTCCGTGATCCCGGATCAGATCGAGGCAGGTACCTTCATGTATGCGGCAGCCGTTACAAAGGGAGATGTTCTCATCAAAAACGTGATCCCGAAGCACTTGGAGTCCATTTCTGCAAAGCTTCTGGAGATCGGATGCCAGATACAGGAATTTGACGATTCGGTCAGGGTGGCAGCAACAAAGAGGCTTCGCCCGACACAGATCAAGACCCTTCCCTATCCGGGATACCCCACGGACATGCAGCCGCAGGCAGGTGTTGCTTTGGCACTTTCCGACGGTGTGAGCACGATCACGGAGAGCATATTTGAAAACAGGTTCAGATACGTGGACGAGCTTGTCAGCATGGGGGCAAACATCAGGGTGGAAGGAAATACCGCCTTTATAGAGGGAGTCGAAAGCTTCACCGGCGCGCATATCAAGGCACCGGATCTCAGGGCCGGCGCGGCTCTGGTCATTGCCGGACTTGCCGCATCAGGCAGCACGGTGATAGATGATATCTACTATATCCAGAGAGGATACGAGGATTTTGACAGCAAGCTCAGGAAACTGGGTGCACATATAGAAGTCGAAAGAGTGAACGGCAAGGTTTCAAGAGAAGATTTCAAAGTGATTTCATAATAAAAGAGAGGACAAAAAAATGGAAAAAAGACTTTTTACTTCGGAGTCAGTTACAGAAGGACATCCCGACAAGATCTGCGATGCCATTTCAGACGCCATTCTTGATGAATGCATGAAGCAGGATCCCATGAGCCGTGTAGCCTGCGAGACCACGACCTGTACAGGTTTTGTGCTCGTGACCGGAGAGATCACGACCGAAGCTTATGTGGATATACAAAAGGTGGTAAGGGAAACTGTAAATGAGATCGGCTACACAAAGTCGGAATACGGCTTTGACGGAAATACCTGTGCGGTCATGGTCGCCATAGATGAGCAGTCATCGGATATAGCCATGGGCGTTGACAAGGCACTGGAAGCCAGGGAAAACCAGATGACCGACGAGGAGATCGAAGCCATCGGAGCAGGCGATCAGGGAATGATGTTCGGATATGCGACAAATGAGACTCCCGAGTTTATG
>JAFSWJ010000153.1 GCA_017444545.1 Lachnospiraceae bacterium | reverse complement strand
GTCCTTCAGAGCCTTTCCAGCCTTGAACTTGGGAGCCTTTGAAGCTGCGATCTTCATTACAGCGCCGGTCTGGGGATTTCTTCCCTCACGTGCAGCCCTCTTTGTAACTTCGAAGGTACCAAAGCCAACGAGCTGAACCTTGTCACCCTTCTTGAGCTGCTTTGTAACTGTGTCAGTGAAAGCCTTGAGAGCCTTCTCTGCGTCTGTCTTTTTGATGCCGGCCTTGTCAGCCATAGCTGCTACTAATTCTGTTTTGTTCATTGTGTGAACTCCTCCTCTGATTTTTGATGTTTGAATCTCCCTTTGACTGCGCAAAATATGCGGTTGTCAAACAATTACTACAACTATTTATACCCACAGTCTCGCTGTTTGTCAAGAGGTTATTCCCTTGTGCCATTCCTGCAGGGAACATACCTCCTTGCTGTCATGCTCTTTGATATATCTGATGCCCTCAACAGCTGCTCTGGCTGCGGCTACCGTGGTTATGTAGGTGATGTTGTATTTTACGGCTGCTTTTCGAAGATAACTGTCGTCATGGGAACTGTCCTTGCCCACAGGCGAATTTACTATGAGCTGGATCTTGCCGTTGGTCATGAGATCGAGAATGTTCGGTCTGCCCTCATAGAGCTTTTTCACATATTCCGCGGGGATACCGGCCTTTGTGATAAGCTCATGTGTCTTTCCGGTAGCCACTATCCTGAAGCCTGCCTCATGAAAATCCCTTGCAACATCCACTATCTCCGGCTTGTCCTTGGTATTGACGGACATGAGCACCGTGCCGGAAAGCGGCAATTCTGCTTTTGCCGCTTCATACGCCTTGTAAAAGGCCTCGCCTGAGCTTTTTGCAAGTCCCAGAACCTCTCCTGTGGACCGCATCTCGGGTCCGAGCACCGGATCCACCTCCTGGAACATATTGAAGGGGAAGACCGCCTCCTTCACTCCGAAATAAGGGATCTTTCTCTCGCCCATCTCAGGTATGGGTGATTTCCTGCCTGTTATGGAAGAGGTGATGATATCCGTGGCTATGGGCACCATGCTGATGCCGCAGACCTTTGATACCAGGGGGACCGTCCTCGATGCCCTTGGATTTGCCTCCAGAACAAAGACCTTGCCCTTTTCTATGGCATACTGCATATTCATGAGACCGACAACATGCATCTCTTCCGCTATCTTTCTCGTATATTCCTTGATTGTCTCCAGATTGTCCGCCGGTATGTGCTTTGAAGGTATGATGCATGCCGAGTCTCCGGAATGGATTCCGGCAAGCTCGATATGTTCCATCACCGCGGGAACATAGGCGTGGGTGCCGTCACTTATGGCATCAGCCTCGCACTCCATGGCATGGTTCAGGAATCTGTCGATGAGGATCGGTCTGTCAGGGGTTACACCAACCGCTGCCTTCATATAGTCAGCCATGGCATCATCATCATAGACCACCTCCATGCCTCGTCCGCCAAGTACATAGGAAGGACGGACCATCACGGGATATCCTATCTGGTTTGCTATGATCACGGCCTCGTCCACATCGGTGGCCATGCCGGATTCGGGCATGGGTATGCCAAGCTTGTCCATGATCATCCTGAAGCGGTCCCTGTCCTCCGCCAGGTCGATGACCTCGGGAGATGTACCAAGGATATTCACTCCGTTTTCCTCAAGGCGCGATGCCAGGTTCAGGGGAGTCTGCCCTCCAAACTGTGCTATGACGCCCACCGGTTTTTCCTTATTATAGATACTGAGCACGTCCTCCAGTGTCAGCGGCTCGAAGTAAAGCTTGTCAGAGGTATCGTAATCGGTGGAGACCGTCTCAGGATTGCAGTTTACTATGATGGTCTCAAAGCCCAGCTTTTTGAGGGACTGAGCCGCATGGACGCAGCAGTAATCAAATTCGATACCCTGTCCGATCCTGTTGGGTCCGCCGCCGAGGATCATTATTTTTTTTGTATCGGGATTTACCCTGTCATTGTCCTCACCGTTATAGGTTGAATAATAATATGCGCTGTCCTGCGTGCCGCAGACGTGCACCCTGTCCCATTTTTCGGTGACATCAAGAGCCTGTCTCTTGTTCCTGATATCCTTTTCAGGGATCCCGAGTATCTGTGCCAGGTATTCATCGGCAAAGCCGTCCTTTTTTGCCTGTATCAGAAGCTCATCGGGAGGAAGAGTCCCCTTGTGCTTCAAAAGTTCCTCCTCTTCCTCTGCCAGTTCCTTCATCTGTTCAATGAAATATTTTTTCACATGGGTAAGCTCATAGACCTCATCCACCGTGGCCCCTTTTCTCAGGGCCTCATACATGGCAAAATGCCTTTCGCTTGAAGGCGTAACGAGGAGTTTCAGCAGTTCTTCCTTTGAAAGCTCATGGAAATTTTTCACATAGCCCAGACCGAAGCGCCCTTTTTCGAGAGACCTGATGGCCTTCTGGAAGGCCTCCTTGTAGGTCTTTCCTATGCTCATGACCTCTCCGACTGCCCTCATCTGGGTACCGAGCCTGTCCTCCACACCCTTGAACTTTTCAAACGCCCAGCGGGCAAACTTGACAACGATATAGTCGCCCTCGGGCTTGTATTTGTCGAGGGTGCCGTACTTTCCGCAGGGTATGTCCGAAAGTGAAAGCCCCGCTGCCAGCTTTGCGGAAACCAGCGCAATGGGAAAGCCTGTTGCCTTTGAGGCAAGGGCCGATGAACGCGAAGTCCTGGGGTTTATCTCTATGACTATGATCCTGTCAGATTTGGGATCGTGCGCAAACTGAACATTCGTGCCGCCTATGACGCCGATGTGTTCGACGATCCTGTATGCCTGCTCCTGAAGTCTTTTCTGTACCTCTTCGGAAATAGTCAGCATCGGCGCCGTACAGAAGGAATCACCTGTATGGACGCCCATGGGATCCACATTTTCTATGAAACATACAGTGATCATGTTGTTGTCCTTGTCCCGGACAACCTCAAGCTCCAGTTCCTCCCAGCCCATAACGGATTCCTCCACCAGCACCTGGTGAACGAGGGATGCCTGCAGCCCTCTGGCACATACAGTCTGAAGTTCCTCTTTGTTGTAAACAAGACCTCCTCCTGCACCGCCCATGGTATAGGCAGGACGGAGTACCACCGGATATCCGAGCTCGTCGGCTATGGAAAGGGCCTCCTCAACGCTGTAGGCAACACGGCTTCTTGCCATCTCTATACCGAGGCTGTCCATGGTCTTTTTGAACTCGACCCGGTCCTCTCCCCTTTCGATGGCATCCACCTGGACTCCTATGACCTCGATATTGTATTTGTCTATGATCCCGGCCTTGTAAAGCTCGGAACATAAATTCAGACCCGACTGTCCTCCCAGATTGGGGAGAAGAGCATCAGGTCTTTCCTTTTCGATTATCTCTTCAACTCTTTGAACATTGAGGGGCTCGACATAGGTGACATCTGCCATTTCCGGATCGGTCATGATGGTCGCCGGATTTGAATTGACAAGAACTATCTCGTAACCGAGACTTCTCAAAGCCTTGCACGCCTGGGTTCCGGAATAGTCAAATTCACAGGCCTGGCCTATGACTATAGGACCTGATCCTATGATCAGAACCTTGTGGATATCTTTTCTCTGAGCCATAAAACTATCTCCTTATGATATGAATTTCCCTAAAAACACACCATCAAATACTTTACCATATTGTGGACGTTTAGGAAAGAAAAAATGACAACAGTCTTCCGTTGTGGTAAAATCATAGCCATGTCAGAATACAAAAAAACCAATGAATTCAAGAATGTGACCATTCTCCTGCCTGCCATGGACGAAACCTATTCCCTGTCACAGACCGTCGACATCATTATGGATGACTGTGACACAAAGGATATCGAGGGGTTCATCATCATAGTCTGCGACCGGACCTCGGCAGATACCAGGGCTGTGGCTGAGGATCTGGTGAAAAAATATTCCGGAAAGGTAAACATCTTCATCCATGACCAGACCCTTCCCTTTGTGGGCGGGGCCATCAGGGAAGGCATAGATCTTGCAAAAGGATCCCATGTCGTCATGATGTCATCGGATCTTGAGACCGATCCCCATGTGATCAGAAAATTCATCAAAGGCGCAAAGAAATACCCCGACCGTATCATCACCGCGACCCGCTGGAGGAACGGAGGAGGCTTTGAGAATTATAATAAGATCAAGCTGATCTGCAACCTGATCTTTGAAAGGAGCATCGGGATCTTTTACGGAGTCGGACTCTCGGATCTGACCTACGCCTACAGGATCTTTCCCACAGCCCTGATGCAGAGCATAAAGTGGGAGGAACTCAAGCATCCTTTCTTTCTCGAAACGGCACTGAAGCCTTTGAGACTGAAGGTCAGATTTGTCGAAACTCCGGGGCACTGGACCGCAAGGACCGAAGGTGTTTCCCAGAACGGATTTTTTGATAATTTCAAGTATTTCAGGACTGCTTTTCACAACAGATTCCTGTCCGAAAAGGACATACTGAAGGATTGATATGGCAGACACGGCAAAAAAGAAAGCTTTCATAAGATCCGGTACCGACCTTGACAGAATGAGATCTTTCACTCTGGCAGGTATGATCCTGGCGGCTGTCCTTCTGGGCTGGCAGTCAGACGATTCCTATCATGGTTACGTGATGGTAAAGCATCTTCTCGAGGGCAACGGATTTGTATACAATATCGGAGAACGGGTCTGTGCCACCACAAGTCCTCTCTATACCCTCTCCGTTGCGATCCCTTATCTTTTCACGAGGGAGATGTTCTTCACCTCCCTTTTTCTTGATGTTTTCTACACAGCCATCGCCTATTACATATTCGCATGGAAATTCTGCCGCTCAAAGACACAGGTCCTCTATGGTTTCCTGGCCCTGATCGGCAGCAAGGCTTTTCTTTCCTACACGACCTCAGGTCTGGAAAACAGCCTTCTCTTTCTGCTTTCTGCCCTCTTTCTGTACCAGTATCTGTCACGTGAGCGGTTTGACAAAAAACATCTGCTCCTGCTGGCCCTGACCTTTTCACTCATAGCACTTTCAAGGATGGATCTTACTTTGATGTTCATCCCCATGATCGTTTACATCTTTCTTTTGAAAAGACAGGATGCCTCATTCGGAGCGGCCGTAGGCATAACCTTTACCGGTCTGTCTCCCTTCATCATCTGGGAGATCTTTTCTGTCCTGTATTTCGGATTTCCCTTCCCGAATACCGCCTATGTAAAGATAGGCACAGGTATATCCGGCATCGAATATATAAAACACGGATTCCTTTACTATATGTACACCATAATAAATGATCCCGTGGTCCTCCTCGTCCCCTTCGTTTTTATTATCATAACGATAATGGTAAGAAAACCGAAATATCTTCTGACCGCGGCGGGTATCGCACTCTACGGGCTGTATATCCTGCGTATCGGCGGGGATTTCATGATGGGACGGCATTTCACCGTCATGCTCTTTGTCAGCGTTCTTGCATTTACTGATATGTCAAACAGGGAAAAGGCACCAAAGTCCTTTTTCGAGGGTGTCATCCTCTTTTCAGTCATCCTGTCCTTTACAGCCGGAACCTCGATCGGTTCCCAGTATCTGTACGGGCACAAGTTCAGCTCCTCGATCTCGGATGAAAGAGAAAACTATTCCAATACAACAGGGTTTTATAATAACATCGTCAGCTGCATTAAAACCGGCAGACTCTGTGTGGAGGACACCTGGAACAATGAAGCAACGGATGAGCTGCGGAACATGAATGTACCGGGAGGCATCATCGAAAACGCTGCCGGGATCCTCGTTTATTACAACAGCGACCTGTATCTAAACGATACCTACTGTCTCGGAGATCCCCTGCTGTCAAAGCTTCCTGCAGTCTATGACCCGAACTGGAGGGTGGGACATCTGAAACGCGCCGTTCCCGAAGGCTACAGGGAAAGCATCTGGCAGGGAAAAAATCTCATAGAGGATCCTTCACTTCATGAGTTTTATGATAAAATACTTTTGATCACAAGGGGCGATATCCTGGATCCTGAAAGGATACAGGCTGTGATAGATATGAATCTGGGCAGATATGACCATCTGGTAAAAGAATATGACACGAGAGTATCGAAATAAGAAAAAAAAGAACAGACAGCCGGCGGGCCTGCATCCAAAGATCAGGGAGCACGGAAGCGAAATCCTCGATCACGAAAGCTTCAAGGGAATGAAGAATTTCAAGCAGCACGGATGTGTTTCCGTGCACGATCACTGTCTGAGGGTCGCGGAGGCCAGCCTGCGGATAAATGAGAAACTGAAAAAACTCCGGATGAACCTCAATGAAAGGGCTATGGTCCGCGGCGCGCTCCTGCACGATTATTTCCTCTATGACTGGCATGACAAGGAAAAAAGAAGAAAACTTCATGGTTTTTATCACCCCGGAGAGGCCCTGAAAAATGCCGAACGGGATTTTGACCTGACAAAAAGAGAAAAAAATATTATAAAACAGCATATGTTCCCGCTGACCATCACAAAGATTCCCACCAACAGGGAATCCTGGGTGGTAAGCATAGCTGACAAGTGGTGCAGTCTGGTAGAGACCATCAGGATGAGGAAGCCGTCTTGAAAAAGGAGCTTTTGTCACTTTCCTCATCGGATATGTATCCTTTTCACATGCCGGGCCACAAAAGGGCTGTAAAGACCGGCCCGCTTTCGGGAACCTACAGCATTGACATTACCGAGATCAAAGGCTTTGATGCTCTGTCAGATCCGGACGGGATGATAAAGGGCCTTGAAAACAGGGCTGCGTCCTTTTACGGGGCAGACAGGGCATTTGTCCTGGTAAACGGCTCCACCTGCGGTATACTCTCAGCCATCAGCTGTACCGTACCTCACAAAAAGAAGCTGCTGATGTCACGAAACAGCCACAAAAGTGCATATGATGCGGTATATCTCGGGGAACTGGATCCCATCTATGTATATCCGGATATCATAAAAGTCTGTGATGTTTCAGGAAGCATCAATAATGAAGATATCAGGGCCTGCCTTGAAAAAGATCCGGATGTCAGGGCCGTTTTTATTACCTCGCCCACCTATGAAGGGATACTCTCCGATGTGGACTCCATAGCGGATACGGTGCACTCATTCGGGATCCCGCTCATCGTGGACGCTGCTCACGGAGCACATCTTCGGATCTGCAAAAAGGCTGACATCACTGTCGTAAGCCTGCACAAGACCTTGCCGGCATTTACCTCTTCAGCATTGTGCCTTGTTAACGGCAGCCTGGTAGATCCGGACAGGCTGAAATTTTTCATCAACATATTTCAGACCAGCTCCCCTTC
>JAFSWJ010000152.1 GCA_017444545.1 Lachnospiraceae bacterium | reverse complement strand
TTCTCCTTTACATCCGGAAAAACACACCACATTTTATTATACGATGAATATCAGGAAAAAGGCAAAAAAATGGGGACGGTTCTGGTGTCAACTTTTGTGACAGAACCGTCCCCCTGACTTTTGATCGAATTAAAAGTTTATGAATTATCTATCTCATTTTTTATATGGTCAACTTCTTTCATGGATATATTCAGATATTCCGATACCTTTTCCATAGACTGCCCGTCTTTCAGCATTCTTATAGCAGAAGCTTGTTTTTCGGAAGTGATTTTGCTTTCAGCATTTTTGGCTTTTTCTTCGGCTTTGTCAGCTCTAACGGTTTCAGCTTCAGCCTTTTCTTCAGCTTTTTCAGCCTTTTCGGCATAGTAATCTACCATGTATCTTTCAGTATTCTTGTCTAAAAAAGCAAGTGCCTCAGAAAACATATTCATCACCTCCCGCGGATCATTTCTGAAAAGCGCAATTTCGGGATAGATTTCTGCAAACTCAGGATGATCGTCAACAAGTTTCAGGACGCTTTTCATGTCATCCTTTGAAAGAAAAGTAAGCCAGGTATCAAGCTCTTTGTTTTTCTTATTGTAGTCAGATTTATTGTCTTTCTTCTCGTTGAACTTGTCAAGCGTAATATAGGTTATATTGGCTGTTTCAGGCAGTGTTATGCCACTGCTGTAGGATACCTCTCTTTTAGTGATGTAACTGTCCGCATCCTTAAATGAGTCTGGTGATCTTTCCATAATGATAAAAAGATAAACCGGACAGATGTCTCTGTATGTAAACTTGTCGCCGCGGTCTTTTTTCTTTTTATTATACTGTCTCATGATGATATCCGCCGCATAGCAGCTGCTCCTCTGAGATGGAAACATATATCCGATCTTTTGCATCTCCACATTTACGATGGATCCGTTTTCAAGTTCGACCACAATATCCATTATGACGAGTGAGCCTCCCTCGATGATCTCAAACCCGTCACGTGACAGGACATCCTTGATCCTGACATTCTGTCCAAGCAGGGCGGACAGCAGTTTTTCTACCCTTTCTTCGTGGATGTACGGATCAAATATCTTTCTGAAGAAGTTGTCATAGAGTATACACAGGCTTCTGGAACCCTCGAGAAACCCGACAACCTGCTCCTTCATTTCCGGTTTCAGCCTGTCGTACTGAGCCTTCATCTGAGGATCACTTATTATGATACTCATGACCTCGCTGCGGGATCTTTTTCGGCCAAAAAGATCTGAAGGAGAATGCTTTCGTTTCCTGACTGTAATAACTGCCTGTTCTGATTTTTTTGACATTAGGTCTCCTTTCTGCAGGGGACACACAAAAAGATCTATCCCCCAGCGATCAAATAATAAAAAATAGTTGGGATAAATATGAATTGAAACGATAACCCCTGGTAGTTTCGAGAAAGAAACATTCCAAAAGGTTCAAGACAAGATTCTGATGAATCTTACTGTAGATTCATTCTATCACTACAGTTCTTTAATGACAAGTTTTTTCATTTGATTAAGGTTGGCATACTACTTCTGGCAAAAAAAAACAATAAAGATGACAGGGGGACTGCTGTCACTGTGTCTTATCCGTTTTCCTGAACGTTTCTCAAAAGATTGTAGGTTTCCTGATATGTGTCGTGTCGGCCTACTTTTAGCAGATACTCTATGTCCCTGAATACATCCTCGTCCTCAAATATCTCCGGGAGCCAGGGAGCGTATCTGGTGCCGCTTCCCTCCTTTAATTCCTCAACATAATCTCCCAGGTTCTTTCCCCGGTTGTAGCTGCGGCCGACGGTATCCGTTGCCGCATCCAGGCAGTCGGCGCAAAGGACTATGTCTATGACGGGCTTGTATGGACTGTCAGCTGTTTTGAAGTCGAAGGGATAGCCTTTGCTGTCGTCATACCACTTGTGATGTCCTATGGCCACATCCGCATAATTTTTTGTGGATTCGTGGCTTCTCAGGAACTCCCCTCCGGTCACAGGATGGGTTTTTATTATATTGAACTCCAAATCGAGGAGTTTTCTTCCGTAAACAAAGATAGTGTCAATAATGCTGATCTTGCCGAAATCGTGACAGAGTGCCGAATGGTAGGTGTAGGAAAGTATTTCATCCTTTTTCTCAAGCACATCCTCCTTTGTTTTGCAGCCCGGCATGCCGATGAAGATCTCGGGTCTGATCCTCATTATGTGATAGGCAAGCCTTTCCGAGATCTGTCCCACCATTCTTGAGTGAACATATGTGGGCGGATGCATGGCCGCAAGGCACTGGAGCACAAATTCCTCGAAGGAAACTCCGCTGGGGATCTCTATGAAATCAGTTATTATTATGGTGAAAAACTCAAGCAGAAATGACATAACGCCGGTGTTGGGTATACGGAAAAGGTAGGCGGAAAGGCCCTGGTACAGGGTTTTGATCAGGGTTACATCCTCAGCGCTCAGATTGTTGCGGTCGATCAGGCAGAGAGTCTCAAGGGGTATGAGAACATTCTCGCAGCCACCGTCAACGGAAAAATCGATCCTGTCTCTTTTTCTGTATCTGTCAAGCAGAAAAGCCCTGTAATCCTCTTTTGACATCCTTCCGCCGAGACATCTGCTGCGGGCCGCATGGATCGGATAGAACGAGCTTCCCGGTATCGAACCGAAATAGTCCGGGTTGACCGCAAAAAGCCGGTCAAGCTCATCTGCCCTGTCACATATTTTTTCAAGCAGATCCGGTGCAAAGCCCCTGGCATTGAATATATCCGTGCACTGCACATAATACTCGAGAACCCTGTAGGTGAAATAGTCCCAGTCAAACTCCGGTACCGCTTCGTGATAAAACATATCACTTGCCACCTGCATCATGGTATCAAGGATCTCGATATTCCTCCTGTTTACCGCATCATCCCCCGATGTGCGCTCAAAAAAGGAGGTCATGAACCTGGCGTCGGTCAGAACCATCTCCCTGCATTCCATGTCTGTTATGGTCAGAAAGTTATCCTTGTCGAGCATGGAAAGGAACGAATCTCCCAGTTCGATGCCCTTTTCCTTGTAGGACCGGCTGATCTTTTCATCGGTAAATATCCTTTCCGTCATATTCATCATAGAATAGCAGACTATGATCTGCTCATCCATTTTCCGGATCTTTGAATTGATATCCTCCGATTCCTCCCCATCCTTCAAAAGACGCTCTCCGATGAGAAATGCGATGGGCAGGTCCAGATTTTCAAAATCCTCATTATCTCCCGCCACATTCAAAAGGGTGTCTGCCAGTTCTTCAAGTTCGCTCGAAAGATCACTGTCAAGAGCTTCTTCGGAATCAAGCAGTGGATAGAGCACGCTGTCAAGCATTTCGCGGTTGATGGCTGCCAGTTCGCCTATCCTTTTGAAATTACTGCTGAGCCTTTCGCTGTAGCTTTCGGCGCTGTCGCTTCTTTGAATGCTGGGCGAGGATAGAATGCGGATGTCCGACATCCTCTTTGCGTATTCTTCAAATTCTTTTTTGATCAATCCTGTATCCATTTTTTTATTTCCCTGTCTTACAGTTCATATACTTCCGTGTACTTTTCTTCCAAATAGGTCATATAGTCATCACAGGTCAGCTTCCTGCCCGTGATATCCCTGATCCATTCCTTTGGTGTCAGGGTATCGGCTTTGAAAAAGACATTATCCTGCATCCATTTGTTGATGCCCACAAGGCACCCTGAGCCGATGAGGCTGTCCACATCGATCTCTTTTTTCATCCTGTTGAAATACATGGCATTGTAGAAATTTCCGATACTGTAGGCCGGAAAATAACCGAAATCCGATGACCAGTGAACATCCTGCAAAACGCCCTCGGCATCATCCGCCGGCGTGACTCCCAGATAATCCCTGTATTTTTCATTCCATTTTGCCGGAAGCTCCTCCACCTGAAGCCCCTCCTCAAATATGCCCTTTTCCAGCTCGTATCTGATGAGAATATGAAGGGGATAGGTGACTTCATCAGCATCAACTCTGATGAGGCTTGGCGTCACAAAATTTACAGCTTCAAAAAACTCCTCACAGGATACATCCTTAAATACCTGCGGAAAGATCTTTTGAAATTCCGGGTACACAAGCTGCGTAAATTTCCGTGACTTTCCTATGACGTTTTCGTAGAAACGGGATACAGACTCATGCATCCCAAGGGTTTTATTATCATAAATATACCAGTCGCTGTCTTTTGCCGGACTGAGCATATCAAAGAGCGAATGACCGCCCTCGTGCAGAACGGAATCCACATTTGACATGAAAAGACCCGGTACAAAATAAGTCGTAAGCCTCACGTCATCCTTTGCCATCCTGTCGGAAAATGCGTGGACCGAGATGCAAAAGGCAAGTCTTTTGGGATCAAGCCCCATGACCTCACACAGATACTGCGACGCCTTCAGCTGCTGCTCATCTGTTACCGGTATCCTCAAAAAATCCGTACGTATCTTTTTTTTGCTGTTTCTGATCCTGTCAAGGAGCGCAACGAGGCGTTCCTTCATTACATTGAACTCTATGTCAAGATCCCTGACGGTTATCCCCCGCTCATAACGGTCCATCAAAACATCATAGCCGCAGGTGAATTCCTCGTCTTCGCCTTTTTCGCGAAGCTTTATCCTTTCCCTGTTTATCTCAATGACCTTTTTGAGCGAATCGGAAAACAGTCCGAAATCCTTTTTTTCCTTTGCTATGTTCCAGTCGGCGTATGCCCGGTTTTCTATGAGTGAATGCCTGTGAGAGGTCTCATCAGTCATGTTCTTTTCAGTCAGATATATCCTGTAGCGCCTGTCTATGAGCGCCCTCTGATCGTCGTCAAACTCTCCTCTTTTTTCGTGAAGAGACAGGACAGCCTTTTTGAACTTCTCATCATTTCTGATGAGGAAGGCCTGCTTTTCGATCTCAGCGATGAGCTGTCCTTCATTATCCATGCCCGCTTCAGGGCATTTTGTCTGCATGTCAAACTCGATAAGCCTCGATGCATGCAGGTACATATCTTCTTTTTTTACCTTGTCGAGTAAAAACTCAAATTCCTTATCCAAGATCAAACCCCTTAAATTTATACGATGTCGTTTTTATTATGGCCAATGTTTTTATTATGTAAATACTTTTCCTGTCAAAGGCGGCAGCCTCTGAAACAAAGACTGCCGCCGCGATGATCTGGCATTTATTCAAGCTTGCCGTACATGAAATACCAATAGCCGTAAGGTGAGTGCCAGGTGTCCTTGAGATTGCTCTTTTGCATCCAGAAATCGTTGTAGTAAGCAACGGGTGCCATGGCAGCATCCTTGAGCATGATCTGCTCCGCTTCGTGAAGCTTTTCATAATGCAGCTTGATATCGGTGGTCGTTCTCGCTTCATCAACAGCCTTGTCAAACTCGGGATTGGAATACTTTCCGTCGTTGTTTCCGTTTCCGGTCTCCATGAGGTTGATCATGTTTGAAGGATCATCCCAGTCATATACCCAACCGTTTCTTGCAACATCAAAGTTGCCTTCACGCCTGTCAGCCGTAACGGTCTTCCACTCCTGGATATTGACGGTCATGGTCAGTCCCAGATCGCCCCATGCGCTCTGCAGGTATTCTGCAACAGCCTTGTGATATCCGGAATCGTTTGTCAGGTATGAAAACTCGGGGAAGCCCTCTCCGTTCGGATATCCTGCATCCGCAAGAAGCTGCTTTGCCTTTTCCAGATCCTTGTCGTAGTTTGATGTATCAAAGTGATCGCCGTATTTCTGCGTGGTCACTTCCTCAAAGGAAGAACCCTCGGCCTCATCGGATACACCGGGGCCTACGAAGTTCTTTGCGGGCGAATAGGTACCCTGCATGATGGTGCCTGCAACATACTCTCTGTCGATGGCAAGTGACAGTGCCTCCCTGACCTTGGGATCATTGAAGGGCTCTTTCTGTGTATTGAAGGTCACATAGTAGGTACCCATGATGGGCTCAACATAGAATTCGCTGTTTCCTGCAAGTGAAGGGATCTCCTCTGTGGGAACATCCTTGATCATCGAAAGGTCGCCGTTCTGATATGCGGAATATGCAGCGTTTGCATCCTCAATGAGATTCCATACGATGGTGTCAAAGGTGATGTTTGCCGCATCATAGTAGTTCGGGTTCTTCTGGAAAACTATCTGGGAACCGTCGGTATACTCGGTCATATAATAAGGACCGTCGGTGATGTAGGTGGCGGGATTTGTTGACCAGCTTTCACCGTTTGCCTCTACAGTTGCCTTTTGAACGGGAACGAGAACCGCAAAAGCGCAGATCTTGTCAAAGTAGACGCAGGGGCTCGAAAGCTTGACTACAAAGGTTTTTGCATCGGGAGCCGAAACTCCGAGAGCATCCACATTTCCTGCCTCTGCCTCATCATAGCCCTCTACCATGTTCAAAAGGTCATAGCCATAAGGTGCGGCAGTGTTGGGATCTGCAACCCTCTTCCATGAATAAACGAAATCCTCTGCGGTCAGATCTGATCCGTCCGACCACTTCAGTCCGTCCCTGAGCTTGAAGGTCCAGGTCAGTCCGTCGTCTGAAACCTCGTAGCTTTCGGCAACACCGGGTACGATGTTGGTATCCTTGTCAAATTTGAGCAGTCCCTCAAATGCATGGATGATCATGTTTGCGCCGTCAACTGCAGAGTTGAGGGCAGGATCGATGGTCTCGGGTGAAGGTCCCACCTGTACCTCGAGGGTGCTTCCTCCGGAAGCTCCTCCGTCTGCCGCTGCATCACCGCCTGCCTGGGTGCTTCCCGTTGATGCGGCTTTTCCGCAGCCTGACAGCAAAACTGCTGTTGTCATGACAGCTGACATCAGTATCGCGATCGTCTTTTTCATAATATTCCTCCTTTTTTCTGAGTGTTAATATATTAAAACCACCGATCATGCAATGCCATTAAGTCAGGTATTTTTGTATTGGTTCCTGCTTCCGCATTAGCTGTTCCGGGATCACCAAACCTAATGCCATCGCATTTACCGAGGTTTTAATTCATATGATGGCATGCGCAGAAATGACCCTTTGAGACCTCCTCAAACTTTGGCATCTGCGCGGCGCATTTTTCGTCCGCGTAGGGACATCTGGTCCTGAAGGCGCAGCCGCTTGGCGGATCGACGGGCGAGGGTACATCGCCCTGAAGGATGATCCTCTTTGAGCTCCTGGCCGTTTTCGGATCAGCTACCGGGACGGCCGAGATCAGCGACTTCGTATACGGATGGACCGGATGAAAGATCAGCTCTTCACCCTCTGCAAGCTCAACCATATGCCCGAGGTACATGACGCCTATCCTGTCGGAGATATGATTTACGACCGACAGATCGTGGGCTATGAACAGATAGGTAAGCCCCAGTTCCTTTTGCAGGTCCTCAAACATATTTACAACCTGTGCCTGTATGGATACATCAAGAGCCGACACAGGCTCGTCGCAGACGATGAATTCGGGATTGACGGCAAGAGCCCTCGCTATGCCCACACGCTGTCTCTGGCCTCCCGAAAACTCGTGAGGATAACGGTTCGCGTGCTCGGAGTTTAACCCGACCTTTGCAAGCAGCTCTATGATCCTGTCATAGCGTTCCTTCTTTGTGGCGCAAAGACTGTGTATATCCAGTGCTTCACCGATGATGTCCCCGACAGTCATCCTGGGATCAAGTGATGCGTAAGGGTCCTGGAATACTATCTGCATCTTTCTCCTGTAGGGCATCATGTCCGCTTTGATCTTTTTTTCGCTGTCAAAGATGACCTTTCCGTCGTACTCTATGTGGCCTTCCGTCGGCTCGATGAGACGCAGGATGGAACGGCCGGTCGTGGTCTTGCCGCAGCCCGACTCTCCCACAAGTCCAAGGGTCTCTCCCTTTTTGATGAAAAAGCTTACGTCATCTACAGCCTTTACCACCGCTTTTTTGCCTGCCACAGGAAAGTACTGTTTCAGGTTTTTGATGTCGAGAAGTATGTCACTCATCAGGCTTCCTCCCCGTTTTTATTATCAAACTCTTTTTTTGCCTGAAGGAAGCATCTGGAATAATGAACGCCGCTCATGCCGTCGGACGTATCGCCTCCGACACCGGCAAATTCGGTTCTTTCCGGTTTCCTTTCAAGACAGATCTTCATGCAGGAATCGCATCTGGGCGCAAAAGGACAGCCCTTTGGGGGATTCAGCAGATCCACCGGCTGACCCTCAATGGGTACCAGCTTTGAATACTCCTTTTCCTGAAACTTCGGTATGGATTTCAAAAGTCCCTTGGTGTATTCGTGCTGCGGATCGTAGAAGATATCGTCCACGGGTCCGTACTCCACTATCTCTCCCGCATACATCACGGCGATGTTGTCGCACATGGCTGCCACGACTCCGAGATCGTGGGTGATGAGGATGATGCCCATCTTGAGCTTCTTTTTGAGATCGTTCATCAGGTCGAGGATCTGCGCCTGGATGGTTACATCAAGGGCCGTGGTGGGCTCGTCCGCTATGAGAAGCTTGGGCTCGCAGGCAAGGGCGATGGCTATCATGACCCTCTGCCTCATGCCTCCGGAAAGCTCGTGGGGATACTGTTTCAGACGCTTGTCGGGCTCGTTGATGCCGACCAGAGTCAGCAGCTCACGCGCTCTCTGCTCTGCCTGGGCTTTTGTCTTGTCACCGCTGACACGGACAGCCTCTTCTATCTGATTTCCTATGGTGTAGACGGGATTGAGGGAGGTCATGGGATCCTGGAAGATGATGCTGATCTCCTTGCCCCGGATATTCCTGATCTCCTTTTCACTCATCTGATCTATGCGGTGTCCGTTGAAGTTTACCTCTCCTCCGACTATCTTTCCGTTGTTGGCGGTAAGCCCCATGAGGGAATATGCCGTTACCGACTTTCCGGAGCCGGACTCGCCGACGATGCCGAGGACCTCTCCCTCACGCATCTGTATGGAGACGTCGTTTAATGCCTTCACCTCGCCGACGGGGGTGAAGAAGGACAGTTTTTCATGCTTTATATCAACCAGAAATTCGCTCATATTATTTTCCTAACCATATATTCTTTCTCTCACACCTCGCAAAATATTATTCCAAATAAAAGATACCGAAATAAAATTTTGCCCGGTGTCGGGAGGTGACTCATCGTCACCTACTTTTTCATCTTTGGATCAAAGGCATCTCTCAATCCGTCGCCCAAAAGGTTGAAGCTCAAAATGATGACAAATATCATAAACGCCGGAGCAAACAGTTTTTCAGGATAGGTCTGCAATCCGTTCAGGGCATTTGATGCAAGTGAACCCAGTGAAGGCATGGGAGCCTGCACGCCCAGCCCCAGGAAGCTGAGGAAGGATTCCGTGAATATGGATGACGGGATCTGCAGCGTGGTCGTGACGATGAGGGTTCCTATGCAGTTCGTGATGAGATGCTTCCTGATGATCCTGCCGTTTGAGGCACCCAGAGCCTTGGCCGCTGTGACGTATTCGTTCTGCTTGAGTATCATGATCTGTCCCCTGACGATCCTTGCCATTCCAACCCAGTAGAGCAGGGCAAAGACCAGGAACATGGATACCATGTTGGGTCCCAGGGCCTCGATCCATCCAAAGCCGGGAACATCCGCCAGGTTCTGCAGCGGGAATTTGAGCACCTGCGCCAGAAGGATTATGATCAGCACATCAGGGATCGTGTACAGGATATCCACGATCCTCATCATTATCATATCCACCCTGCCGCCGAAATATCCTGCGACGGCGCCGTAGACCGATCCTATTATGAGTATCAGCAGTGATGCTATGATACCTACCGTCATGGACACTCTTGCTCCCACAAGCACTCTGATGGTGTAGTCCCTGCCGTTCTGGTCGGTTCCGAGAAAATGCGGAAATACGCT
>JAFSWJ010000151.1 GCA_017444545.1 Lachnospiraceae bacterium | reverse complement strand
TGAAAAGTGTCAGGCGGTGTCCGAAGTGCGGGGAAATACTCAAGCGCCGCAACGGCAGATACGGGCAGTTCTGGGGATGTTCCGGCTATCCTGACTGCAGGTATACGGAAAATGCGTGACAGTGATTGGAATTGCGCCACCAAAGATCGCTGAGGGTCTGAACGGATATTTACAAAACCGAACATGTGTTCTATAATAAAAACATGCGAGGTGTATCATGAAGGAAGAACTAAGTGCGGTCGATGTCATCTGCCAGCATACCAGGGACGGAGTCATGTATCCGATAAAGATACGCGTGGCGGACGAGGATGGTGAATATCAGACATACAGGATCAAATCTTTCAGGGATCTGTCTCATCAGGGGACCAGAGAAATGCCTGACGGTGTTTTTGTGACGAACAGGACGATGGTCTATGAGTGCGATATCATAGTGTTCGGGAAACAGAGGATGATCAGACTTTATTATGAACCGAACGGAACAGTATGGAAAATGACACCGTTTTGATGTGTATCAGGGGGGACGGTTCTCTGTTACGCCAGTGTTTATCAGCGTTTCACGGGTTTTGTCCCGGATTTTGCAGCAGGGGGACGGTCCCCTGTTACAGAGAACCGTCCCCCTGTTTCAGTCAGGGAAGGTTTATGACGCGTCCCGCTAGTTTTTTTCTGAAGGCTTCGTCGTGCTCGACAAGTATCATGGTCGGATGGCAGTTTTCGATGAGCTTTTCGATCTGCATCCTTGAAAACACATCTATGTAATTGAGCGGCTCATCCCAGATATAAAGGTGTGCGGGAGTGAGCAGGCTTGACGCGATGAGAACCTTTTTTTTCTGTCCCTCCGAAAAATCCTCCATGTTTTTTTCAAACTGTATACGGTTCAGATCAAGCTTTCTCAAAAGTGTCAAAAGCAGGCTGTAGTCTAGACCCCGGCTTTCTGCGTATTCCTTTAACGGTCCTTTCAGGAAGGATGTGTCCTGGCTGATGTAGGATATGACGATGCTTCCTGCGACGGATAATAACCCTTCGGTGATCAGTTCGGATCTTTCGGTGCCCGGTGCGGTGGGGTGGATATCTTTAGTTCGTGTATTGCTGCCGGCTGCGGCATCCTTTTGGCTGTTTTTAGTTCGTGTATTATCGCCGGCTGCGGCATCCGGGTGGTTTGCGCGGGCAAGGAGGGCTTTTATGAGGCTTGATTTCCCGCACCCGTTTCTGCCGTTCAGGAATACTATCTCACCCTGTAGGACAGAGAAGGTGAGAGCTTTTATTATCATATCATTGCCTTCGTATCCCAGTGAAAGATCCCTGCACTCCACAAGGGTTTTTTTGTGGTGCAAAAGGGGCGTCAGGCGGATGTCCTCCACGGTTTCGATGTCGTTTAAAAGGCCTTCCTTTTCGGCTATCTGCCGCTCCATGCGTCTTTCAAAATTTTTCACCCGGGACTGCATCTTTTTTGTTTTTGCGCCGATGTAGGATCTGGTTGAAATGCTGCGGTCATTTTCGCGTACGGGATCAAAGCCTATCTTTGTGTTTTCGTTTTTTGAGGCCCATCTGTCCGCCCTGTCTGCCGAGGCTTTGAGCTTGCCGATCTCTTTTGTGTGCTTCTCATTTTCGGCAATGGCAAAGGCATCTTTTTTTTCTTTATTATCCCACCATGAGGAAAAGTTTCCTGAAACCACCTCAATGGAATCCCTGTTCAGAACCAGCATGTGATCGCAGACACTGTCGAGCATCACCCTGTCGTGAGACACGAGGATGAAGCTCTTCTTTTTTGAAAGATAACCGGTGACCGTCTGTCTGGCGCTGCCGTCCAGGTGATTTGTGGGTTCGTCTATGAGCAGAAATTCATTTTCTCCCGAAAACAGCACGGCAAGCATTGCCTTTGTCCGCTCGCCCTGTGACAGAGTCCCGACCGGTCTGTAGAGGATCTCGGGATCCGCATCAAGCCCTGAAAGCTCGCACAGAATCTGCCAGTCCTCGCAAGCCGGTTTCCAGGTGTCCTTCAGTTCCATGACGGTTTTTTCCATGTCATCTTTCTGCATAGGATACGGAAAATAATCAAAACGGCTGTCGGTGGTAATGCTTCCGCTGTATTCATATTCTCCCAGCAGAAGCCTGAGGAAGGTGGTCTTTCCCTTTCCGTTCCTGCCCGTAAATCCAAGCTTCCAGTCCGTGTCCACGCGAAAAGAAACATTTTCGAATATATTATCAAAGCTGCCTTCATAGCAAAAAGTCAGATCCGATACCTGTAATATAGACATGTACATCATCTCCCTTCATAATGAAATGATCCTGCGGGCATTGTGGTGAAAATGTGTCCGCTGTCATATCCGGACTTTTGGCATGTCCGGACCTTTGCTGCAAAAAAACACCGCAGGATATCCCTGCGGTGTCATGATTACAAACATACATGTCATTTCTGATCAGACCTGTACCGATATGATAAAACCCGTGAGAATCTTTCCTGCAATGCCGCATCCGGGGACAACAATACTTCTCGTATCCCGGCTGCCGTGTATCATTTTACCTGCAAGAAATTATTCTCATCGGACTCCTCCTGTGTTTCAAACTTTCCGTATCATATCAGATGCCGGATCAGGTGTCAAGAGATGTGACAGGGGGACAGTCCCCCTGTCACACCCAAT
>JAFSWJ010000150.1 GCA_017444545.1 Lachnospiraceae bacterium | reverse complement strand
CCGAAGTTTCCGAGATATACAACAAGTCCGTTACACTCATTTTTCTTTATATCTTCCAGTGCCTGTACCATGTGGATCTCGCTCTCCACTATGCAGATAGGGCACTCATAGATATCGGAAGCATCATAATTCTTTTTGTATGCCTCCACCAGCGCCTTGCGGCGGTTTACAGCCAGTGACTCAGGGAAACAGTCACGGGACACTGCTACGATACCAATTTTGGCTTTAGGGATATTTTGCAATTTACGGTTCCTCCTTTTCCTTTTGTAGAATTTTTATAGATATAATTGTATTGCTAAATCTGTAGAAATTCAACAAAAAAATCTTTGCGGTACGGGGATTTTTTATTCATTTTTTGTGATTTTTTCCATATATGCATCCCATATCGCCTGCCCGTCATCCACCATCTCAAAATAGCGTTCCCTGAATATCCCGAGCAGCTCGCTGCACTCCTCCTCATATTTAAATCTGGCGGGAGCCTTTCTGAAGACGGTATCTATGTCATCTATTATCATATGGGCTACTTTTTCGTCGCCTGGGTGTATCAGACCGGAAAAGGCACTCCCGTACTGGCGGCTTTTCAGGCAGCTGTTGAGATAGGTCGTGGCCATATCCTTCCACTCGGCCCTCAAAAGGTCGTTCCTTTCAAAGCCGATCACTCCAAGCTGCTTCAGATTCTTTTCAAGATCTTTTTTTCCGGCATCCGGAGAGAAGCTGTGGAGATCATGTTTGAAAGCGACATTTATCATCATAAATGCCCTGATGAAAAGATCAGCTTTTTTCTTTTCCGGATGTCTGCCGTACCGGAGGCACTTTATCTCATATTCCTGTGTGCCCGGGCTGCAGACAGTCTCTTCCCGTATCTCTTCTTTTTCTTTTTTCTTTCTGAAAAGCATCCTTTACTCCATGTACATGAGAAGTGCAGCCGCGACAGCGGCATTGAGTGAATCTATCTTTCCCTTCATAGGGATCCTTATCTTTGTGTCACAAAAGTCCGATATTTCTTTTGAAAGACCGGCTCCCTCGTTTCCTATGATGAAAGCCCTCTTTTTTTCAAGAGTCACGCGCTTCATATCCTCTCCGCCAAGATCCGCGGCATAAAGCGTCACACCCTTTTCCTTCAGCTGCAGCAGCAGATCCTTCAGGTCCTCCGTATAGATAAAGGGCACCCTGAAGATCGAACCCATGGTGGATCTGACAACCTTTGGCGAAAAGATATCCACGGTATTTTTGTCCATCACGACACAGTTCACCCCGGCAGCCTCTGCCGTGCGTATGATGGTGCCGAGATTTCCCGGATCCTGAAGACCCTCCAGGACCACGGCTGTCCCGTCTGCTGCCGCCAGGGAAACTATATCATCGGAAGCCGTTTCAGGTTTTTTTATGACAGCCATTATCCCCTGGGGGTTCTTCGTATCGCAGAGCTTTCTGTAGGCATCATCCTCCAGGACAAAGGCATCCGTCTGCGGATGCTTTTCCAGAAATGACCGCGACACCACCACTTTTTCTATCAGCTCCTTTGGGATCTCCTCAAAAAACCTCTCTCCCTCGCCGGTGAAAAGACCTGTCTTTTTTCTGGTGTTTCCTCTTTCGATCAGCGCCCTGATCTCTTTGAACTGTCTGTTTGTCAGCTCTCTCTCCATCTTATTTTGAGAGAGCCTTTGCTATCTCAAACTGATATGCGGAGATCTCTTTTTTCATCGCCAGAGCCTCGTCTATGTCAAAATCGGTGAACTCACCGTTCTTGTAGCTGATCACCCTGTTCACCACTCCCTTTGCAAGGAGATCCGCTGCCATGGCCCCCATCATTGACGCATAGTACCTGTCTTTGCAGGTGGGAGATCCTCCTCTTTGCATATATCCGAGGATGGTGGCCCTGGTCTCCATTCCGGTCGCAGCCTCTATACGCCTTGCCATGGAGGTGGAATGTCCTATTCCTTCCGCATTTATTATCAGATGATGCGTCTTTCCGGCCTTTCTGCTCTCAATGATATGATTGATGATCTCCTGCTCGTCAAAGTTGTAGTTTTCCGGTATGAGGATATCCTCGGCTCCGCTGGCGACGCCGCACCAGAGAGCTATGTATCCCGCATTCCTGCCCATGACCTCTATGATGGAGCATCTTTCATGGGAGGAAGATGTGTCCCTGACCTTGTCTATGGCCTGAAGTGCGGTATTCACCGCTGTATCAAAGCCTATGGTGTAGTCCGTGCAGGCGATATCCAGATCTATGGTGCCGGGCAGGCCCATCACGGGGATCCCTTCCATGCTCAGGGACCGGGCTCCTCTGTAGGATCCGTCGCCTCCGATCACGACCACGGCATCAAATTTGTGCTTCCTGCAGATCGCTGCCGCCTTCTTTTTTCCTTCATCAGTCCTGAATTCCTCGCTCCTTGCAGTACGAAGGATGGTTCCTCCTTTTTGGACACTGTCGGAAACGCTCCTGGGACCCATCTCTATGAATTCCTCGGAGAGCAGTCCCTGATATCCCTTTTGGATACCTGTGACCTGCATGCCGTTTACGATCGCCTTTCTGACGACCGCCCTTATGGCTGCGTTCATTCCCGGCGCATCGCCTCCGCTGGTCAGGACCGCTATCTTTTTCACCTTTTTATTTTCTGCCATTGGAACCCTCCTTTACATTCTCCTCGCCCAGCATCTCCTGCAGGGTTTTTTTCAGACCTTTTATATCTATTTTTTCTTTCAGGGGTTTTTGTTTCCTCTCCTTATTCAGATATATTATCACAGTATCATTTCCTTTTTTTCCTTTCAATACGGAAAACAGTTCATTTTTGCCCTTTTCGAAGGCCTCCATGTCTTCGTATCTGACGAAAAGCTTTTTGGGAGCATCCTCAAAGAGCCATATATCGTCGGCCAGAAGTTGTCCGTCCTTTTCTTCCTCCGTCTTCACCCTGCCCTTCACAAAGACCTTGCCATCCTCGGTCAGGATATCTCTCTTTTCATAGTAGGTGTTCGGCCATACTATCACCTCCACGCTTCCCAAAAGATCCTCGACCGTGATGATAGCCATGGTATCTCCCTTTCGCGTCTGTCTGACATTTATGTCCGATATCAAACCTCCTATGGTCTGCATGCTGCCATCCTTCAGCCTGATGGGAGCATTTTCCTCCTCCCTCTTGAAATCCGTGCTCTTTGCCGTGATATTGTCTTCCCAGAGTTTTTCATATTCCTCGAGAGGATGACCGGTGATATAGGCTCCCGTGACCTCTTTTTCAAAGGCCAGCCTTGTCTGTTTGTCAAAGTCATCAACATTCGGGATGGTTATATCATAGGGAGTGGTATCCTCCGCTTCACCGCTTCCGAGAAAATCGGCAAAGGACATCTGCCCGTCGATGTTTTTCTTTTTTTCCTCAGCAACGCTGTCCGCCATCAGCGAATGGATCATCATAAAGCTGCGCCTGTTCGATCCCAGCGAATCCATGGCCCCGGCTTTGATGAAGCTTTCCACTGCTCTTTTGTTTACTTCTTTTCCGGAAACCCTCTTGATGAAATCGTACAGATCCCGGAATTTCCCGTTTTTATCCCTTTCATCTATGATCGCCCGTATGACAGGTCTTCCCACCGACTTTACGGCGCAAAGACCGTATCTGATGGAATCTTCCCTGCAGGCGGAAAAATCCGCTCCCCCCTCATTGATATCGGGCGGCAGGATCTTTATTCCCATCTTCCTGCATACAAGGATATATTCCGCCACCTTGTCATTGTTGTCAATGAAGCTTGTCAGAAGGGCTGCCATGTACTCAACAGGGTGATAATACTTCAGAAAAGCAGTCTGCATGGTGACATAGGCGTAGCTTGCAGCATGAGATTTGTTGAAGGCGTACTTTGCAAAGTCCATCATGTCGCCGTATATCTTTTTTGCAACCTGTTCGTCTATGCCGTTTTTCACACAGCCCGGAACCTTCTGTTCCTCGTTTCCGTATACGAAATTGGCCTGCTCCTCCTCCATCACGCTCTGCTTTTTTTTGCTCATGGCACGCCTGACGAGGTCTGCCCTTCCAAGTGTATATCCTCCAAGCTTCTGTACGATCTGCATGACCTGCTCCTGGTACACTATGCAGCCGTATGTCGGAGCAAGGATGGGTTCCAGCTCGGGACAGTCATAGGTGACATTGTCCGCATTATTCTTTCCTTCTATGTATTTTGGAATGAAATCCATGGGACCCGGACGATAGAGTGCGATTCCCGCTATGATATCCTCTATGCTCTTCGGCTTCAGTTTTTTCATGAAGGCCCTCATGCCTCCGGACTCTATCTGGAAAATCCCCTCCGTATTTCCGGTCCCTATGTATTCCATGACCTTCGGGTCGTCATAATCTATTTTCTCTATGTCAAGCTTTGCCTCAGGGTGCCTTTCGTTGACGCTGTTTACGGCATCCTCTATCACGGTAAGGGTGCGCAGACCCAGGAAATCCATCTTCAGAAGTCCCAGTTCCTCTATGGTCGTCATTGTGTACTGAGTCGTCAGTTCCCCGTTCACGGCCCTTGAAAGCGGTACATATCTGTCCACATCCTCAGGCGTGATCAGTATCCCCGCAGCATGGATGGATGTGTTGCGGATCAGACCTTCAAGCCTGCGGCTCATGTCTATGATCTCCCTGACCTCGTCGTCGCTTTCGTACAGTTCCCTCAGCTCCCTGTTTTCCGCAAGCGCATCATCCAGGGTGATGTTCAACACATTCGGTATCATCTTTGCGAGACTGTCGCCTCTTGAATATGGCAAATCCATGACGCGGCATACATCCCTGATTACTCCCTTTGCCGCAAAGGTTCCAAAGGTTATTATCTGCACGCACTTCGTCTTGCCGTATTTTTCTATCACATAATCGATGACCCGCTGCCTGTCCTCATAGGCAAAGTCAACGTCTATATCGGGCATGGACACTCTCTCGGGATTCAAAAATCTCTCAAAGAGCAGATCAAACCTGATGGGATCTATATTCGTGATCTCCAGACAGTATGAGACCAGCGATCCTGCTGCGGATCCTCTTCCCGGTCCGACGGGTATGCCGTTTTTCTTTGCGAAATTTATATAATCCCAGACGATGAGAAAATAGTCGACAAAGCCCATATTTTTTATTATGGACAGTTCCTCGTCCAGCCTGCTTTTCAGAGTCCCGTCATCATCCGGATACCTTTTTTTCAGACCCTCGTCTGCCAGATGATTGAGATATCCCCAGGCATCATAGCCCTCGGGCACCTCGTAATGCGGAAGCTTTGTCTTGTGAAATTCAATCTCCACATTGCACCTGTCTGCGATCTTTTGAGTGTTTTCTATCGCCTCAAGCGCATAGGGAAAGATGCCCCTCATCTCCTCCTCGGATTTCACAAAAAACTGTCCGCCCTCATAACGCAGTCTGTCACTGTCAGCAAGTTTTTTTCCGGTCTGCAGGCAGAGCAGTATATCATGGGGCTTCACGTCGTCCTCGTAGGTGTAATGGCAGTCATTGGTGACGATGAGCGGGATACCCAGTTTCTTCGACATGCTGATGAGGGTCTGGTTCACCAATGTCTGCTCGGACAGTCCGTGGTCCTGCAGCTCGAGAAAATAGTTTCCCTCCCCAAAGATCTCCAGATATTCCTGTGCCGCCTTTTCAGCCTCCGCCGTCATACCCTTTGTGATCAGTGATGCTATCTCACCTGCAAGACAGGCTGACGAACAGATTATGCCCTCGTGGTATTTCCTGAGGATCTCCTTATCAACCCTCGGCTTATAATAAAAGCCTTCCGTGAACCCCACGGAGACTATCTTCATCAGATTGTCATAGCCTTTATTATTTTCCGCCAGAAGTATCAGATGGTGATACCTGTCCTCGCCGTGACTGGCCTCCTTGTCGAACCTGGATCCGGGCGCGACATATACCTCGCAGCCAAGTACGGGTCTGATGCCTGCTTTTTTGCATTCCTTATAAAAATCGATCACACCGTACATGACGCCGTGATCTGTGATGGCTGCAGCATTCATCCCAAGTTCCCTGACTCTTGCCACATATTCTTTTATCTTGTTGGATCCGTCCAGAAGTGAATATTCCGTATGGGAATGAAGGTGAACAAAAGACATATACGTATACCCCTGCCTGTGACAAACCGTCCTGTCAGCTGACCGGATCAGATGATCTCTTCAACATACAGTCCGTGCTCGTGAGAAAGATCTATGTAACGGTTTCCGCAGTGTACCATGGGATGCGAGAGATCCAGCTTGTTGATGAGAACGATCTCTCCCTCCATTCCGTTTGACAGTCTGACGCGGTTGTTCAGATATGTATTGACTATATACTCCAGAAATACAAGAATGTATTCGGAATCATATTTCTGAAGTCCTTCCGATTCAAAAACGCTTATGACCTTGAAGGGACAGAGCGGCCCACGATATACCCTGGCGCTTGTCATGGCATCATAGACATCAGCTATCGCTACGATCTTTGCAAAAGGATCGATCCTGTTTCCGAGCAGACCCATGGGGTACCCGGAGCCATCGCACCTTTCATGATGCATCAGCGCAGCATTTTTCACCCTGTCATCAAAATCATACTGCTTGAGTATATTGAAACCCTCTATGGTGTGGGTCTTGACCAGTTCGTATTCGTCATCGGTCAGGCTCGCAGGCTTTCCTATGACGGTCTCCGGTATCTTGAGTTTTCCGACGTCGTGGAGAAGTCCGGCCAGGGTCAGTGTCTGCACATCCCTGTCTGTCAGACCCAGCCACTTGCCGAATACATTGCATATGAGGGCAACATTCACGCTGTGGGAATAGGTGGGATCATCATAGTTCCGCATATTGTGGAGCATGTCAAAAAGATGGAATCCCGACTTTGCCTCACCCACAAGGGAAAGCGTATCCTCAAGAATTTCCTCCGAGGTAATGTTGCCGGCCTTTTTTGAAACGATGTCATTGACCTTGCCCTTCATGGATGCCACGGTATTGTCAAAGTCGTTTTTAAACTGCCTGTATTCCTCGCTGCTTTTGATCTTTTGGGAATAGGAAAGCTCTCCCGTGATCTCTCCATCCTCGGGAACAGCAACCATCGAATCCTCTTTGATCCTCACACTCAGGATCGAATAGAATTCCAGTTTGGTTATGGTCTTGTCCGTCAGTTCCGTATCCTTGAGCAGCACCAGCTGATTGTTGTAGGTATATACATCCTCAGCCGTCACCATCCCAGGAACCAGATCCTGCGTCAAAATACGAGGCATAAACTTCCCCTCCCGGTATCCTGCCTGTCTTTATTACAGATACTTTTTCAATGCCTCTGCCTTGTCAGTCTTTTCCCAGGGAAGATCTATATCAAGTCTTCCAAAATGACCGTAAGCTGCAGTCTGCTTGTATATCGGTCTCCTCAGGTCAAGCATCTTGATGATGCCTGCGGGACGGAGATCAAAATTCTCACGAATGATATCCACCAGCTTTTCATCGGAGATCTTTCCGGTACCTGCCGTATCCACCATGATGGATGTAGGCTGCGCAACACCTATAGCATATGAAAGCTGTATCTCGCATCTGTCAGCAAGTCCCGCTGCCACGATATTTTTTGCAACATAACGGGCAGCATAGGCAGCACTTCTGTCAACCTTTGTGCAATCCTTTCCGGAGAATGCTCCGCCACCGTGACGGGCATATCCGCCGTAGGTGTCAACTATGATCTTTCTGCCTGTCAGACCCGCATCTCCGTGAGGTCCTCCGATGACAAAGCGTCCCGTAGGATTGATGAATATCTTTGTCCTGTCATCTATCAGTTCTTTTGAGACCACGGGATCGATCACATACTTCCTGATGTCGGAATGGATCTGCTCCTGTGATACATCCTCATCGTGCTGTGTCGAGATGACAATAGCCTCGAGACGCACGGGTTTGCCGTTTTCGTCATATTCCACAGAAACCTGGCTCTTTCCGTCGGGTCTTAAATATCTGAGGGTTCCGTCCTTTCTCACCTTTGTCAGCTGCCTGCAAAGCTTGTGTGCAAGAGCTATGGAATAGGGCATAAACTCGGGAGTCTCATTTGTCGCATATCCGAACATCATT
>JAFSWJ010000149.1 GCA_017444545.1 Lachnospiraceae bacterium | reverse complement strand
GCTGGGGATTCAGCTTGATGATCGAGGCCAGATCACTCACCTCGTTGTAACCGTAGGAAAAGATCGTAGTTTCCTCATCCGTCTCATAATCAAACCGGTATATCTCTCCCGGAATCTCAAACAGACCTATAATGCTGCCGTAGGGGAGTTTCAGGTTCATAGACGAATTTGAAGCGGTAACACTTCCCTTCAGAACGATCTCGATCTCTCTTACTCTTTCATTTGTAGAATGAAGGAGTTCCCCTCCTTCTATCACTTTCTTTCCCATCTCAGGTCTCCCGCAAAAATCTTTGAGGACCGCTCGAAACCATTAGTTTTCCAAAAATCCTCAGGGTTTATATTTTAACACAATTAGTCTATAATAAAAACATCAAAAGGAGATAAGATTTATGGATGAGATCAATTATGCCGAATTGCTGACGCAATACTACGCCGATGATATAGACGCTCTTTCAAAATACATTTCATATTTTGAGTCAAGAGGCGGAAAGGACGTGGCTGCAGATTATGACGGAAAGCAGGGAAAATCAGATCTGAGATTCCCGGTCTTTGATTCGATGCTTCTGCGGTTTACGGATGAAGCTTCAAAAACAAAACTTATGGACCCGAACTATATGTACGGCTACCGAAGTGCCCACATTTCAACCGAAAAGCAGGAAAGCGACGCCATCACCCACGCTCTTCCAAAGGATCTGGATCTTTTGAGAGCGATACTCAGCCGCTATGTTCTCGAGGGACGTTACAAGGGTTCCCGTTGGATAGAGGGTGCGGAAAGAAAGGTGTTTCTGAACGTCCTCATCAGGCTGAGAGACATGAAGAAGGAAGCGATAATACATTAGATATATATACATTTTTGATATAATACGGATTGCTCCGTGCTCCGCAATCCGCAAAAAAACGCCCGGTGTTCCGAACATTTTTTGCTGCTTGCTCATGTTCGTGCGGGTCTCAAAGTCATGAGGCGGTTCATGCAAGCATGACCGCCTCAAAACTTTGATCCCCTGTTATATCACATCATTCCGCCCATTCCGGGGCCTCCCTGAGGCATCGGAGGTACGGGCTCTTTTTTGTTTGCAACACCCGACTCTGTGGTAAGCAGTGTGCTTGCAACAGAAGTTGCATTCTGGAGGGCTGTTCTGGTAACCTTTACAGGATCAAGGATACCTGCCTTTACCATATCCACATACTGCTCGCTGAGGGCATCAAAACCAACTCCTGCCTTTGATTCCTTCACCTTGTTGATGATGACTGCTCCCTCGTATCCGGCATTGTCAGCTATGTAGAAGAGAGGAGCCTCCAGAGCCTTGAGCACTACTTTTGCACCTGTCTTCTCATCGCCTTCAAGCTTCTCGGCAACCTTTTCAACCGACTTTGCAGCATGTATATAAGCAGATCCGCCGCCTGCGATGATGCCTTCCTCGACTGCAGCCTTGGTAGCTGCAAGAGCATCCTCCATACGCAGCTTTGCTTCCTTCATCTCGGTCTCTGTGGCGGCACCGACTCTGATGACAGCTACACCGCCTGCAAGCTTTGCAAGTCTTTCCTGGAGCTTTTCCTTGTCAAACGAAGAAGTTGTTGTCTCTATCTGAGACTTGATCTGTGCGGTACGGGCCTTGATATCAGCCTTCTTTCCGGCACCGTCAACAATGACCGTGCTTTCCTTTTTCACCTTTACGCTCTTTGCTTTTCCAAGCATATCCATTGTGGCATCCTTGAGCTCAAGACCAAGCTCCGAATAGATGACCTGACCGCCTGTGAGGATAGCTATATCCTGAAGCATATCCTTTATCCTGTCACCATAGCAGGGTGCCTTTACGGCAACCACATTGAAGGTACCGCGGAGTTTGTTCACGATGAGGGTTGTGAGGGCTTCGCCGTCCACATCCTCAGCGATGATCAAAAGTGATGCTCCCGTCTTTACGATATTTTCAAGCAGAGGGAGGATATCCTGAACATTTGATATCTTCTTGTCGTAGATGAGGATGTAGGGATTCTCCAGATCTGCTTCCATCTTGTCCATATCCGTGCACATATACGCTGAAACATAGCCACGGTCAAATTCCATACCCTCGACCACATCCAGCTCTGTCTGCATTGTCTTTGATTCCTCGATGGTTATAACGCCGTCCTTTGAAACCTTTTCCATGGCGTCCGCCACCATCTGTCCGACTTCATCATTTCCTGCAGAAATGGCAGCTACTCTTGCGATGTGATCCTTGTTTGTGATCTTTGAGCTCATCTTGATGATGGCATCAACGGCTGCCTCTGTAGCCTTTTTCATACCCTTTCTGAGAATGATGGGATTTGCGCCGGCCTCGAGATTTCTCATGCCTTCCCTGACCATTGCCTGTGCAAGTACGGTTGCCGTGGTCGTTCCGTCACCGGCAACATCATTTGTCTTTGTAGCTACTTCCTTTACAAGCTGGGCTCCCATGTTCTCGAAAGCATCCTCAAGCTCGATCTCCTTTGCGATGGTAACACCGTCATTTGTGATGAGGGGGGAGCCATATGATTTATCCAGAACCACATTTCTTCCCTTGGGTCCCAATGTAACCCTTACGGTATTTGCAAGCTGGTCAACACCGCTCTCCAGTGCCGCCCTGGCTTCTGCGCCATACTTCAATTCCTTTGCCATTTTATATGTCCTCCTTAAAATTTAGACTGTCTTTATTATCTCAATAAGCGATGATCACTCGATCACTGCCAGGATATCGCTCTGCTTCACGATGATGACCTTGTTCTTGTCGTCAAGCTCCACATCTGTTCCCGAATACTTTGAGTAAATAACCTTCTGACCCTTCTTGACTTCCATCTTTATCTCTTTTCCCTCGGAATTCATTCCTCCGGGTCCTACGGCTATGACTTCCGCCTGCTGCGGTTTTTCTTTTTCCTTTCCGGGGATGACGATCCCGGATGCGGTGGTCTCCTCAGCCTCTATGGGCTTTAAAACTACTCTGTCACCTAACGGCTTCAACTTCATTTTTTCTTCCTCCTTGTATTGTACATTTTCTATTATTTCACTTTACGGATCTGTTCTTTATTAGCACTCTTTTTGTCTGAGTGCTAACCCAAGACACATAATACTTTTTTACATTTTACAATGCAAACCTGAATAATAAATACTTTTCTCGGTTTTTCTCTGTTTTTCTCTCAGATTCTCACTTCTTCTTCATTTTGCTTTATTCCTGTCATAAATAATATCTTTCCCCTGCCCTGCACGCCAAGGCCTTTCTCCAGTCCTTCGACAGAACGGATATCTGCCTGCGTGCAATATGCGTTGTGCGGTTTCATCACATCTTCCGCATCCTTTGTCACGCATACAGTATGTATCTGCTGCATGATATCCTTTGCATCATTATAATAAGTGATGATAAACACCCTGCTTTCCTCTGCGATCCTTTCAAAGTCCTTTCTTTTGAAGGAAAATCTCACATTTCCGACGGTTTCTGAAAGATATCTGTAAAGAGAATAGGGTGAGGTTCCGAATCTGCCGCCAAATACCGATCCTCTTTTTTCAAATATGCTTATCAGCTCAGTCAGATCCTTTTTGTATCCCAGCGACAGAAGAGCATTATATACAGCTACGATCTCACAGCCGGCGTATGCCATGTCAGTCCTTCCGAACATCAGCGGCTTCATGGCATGCTGATCCTCTATGAAGCCGTCCTTTCCGGTATAGCTTTCTTTCCCGAGGATCTCACCGTTTGTCCTGGAATTTTCCTGACGTCTCCTTTTTGATATGAAACTGAACAGACTGAAAAAACGAAGGGCTCCCACAACCAGCGAATTGGGGAGCCCCGGGATGAACTCTTTTATTATCCGGATCATATACTATGCTTTCTTTGCTCTCACTTCCAGGAGCTTGTTTTTGAGCTCCGTTTCCATCCTGCTCATTTCCTGCTCGGCAAGAGCCCTCTTTTCGCGACCCTCTGCCTGGATCTTCATGACCTCATCAAAGGTCGATATCAGGGACTGGTTGGTCTTGTTCAGCGTCTCAAGATCCACAATGCCTCTCTGGGATTCCTTTTCCGTTTCTATCGTTGCCATCTTCAATGCCTCCGCATTTGCGGTCAGCATCTTGTTTGTTATGTCGGTAACTGCCCTCTGGGCCTTTGCAGCCTCTGTGGAATTCTGTATTCCGAGAGCTATGACCATCTGGCTCTTCCAGAGAGGGATGGTATTGACCACGGTGGATCTGATTTTGTCCACCATCTGCACATCGCTTGCCTGGATCATGCGGATCTGAGGCGCCGTCTGCATTGCGATTGTACGGGTAAGCTCCAGATCCGTGATCTTTTTTGAAAACCTTTCACACATCTCCTGATAATCACGGGCTTTCTGGGCGTCCTCGGGAAGACCGCTCCTTTCGGCCTTTTCCTGGAGTTCCGGAAGGATCTTTCCTTCGGCCTCCTCCAGCTTTTTCTTTCCGGCCAGGATATACATGGTGAGTTCTTTGAAGTAGGTGAGGTTCATGTCATACATCTTGTCAAGGGTTGCCACATCCTTCAAAAGCTTTGTTTCATGCACTTGGAGCGCATCCACTATCTTGTTTACATTTACCTCGGCCTTGTCATACCTCGCCTTCAGGGCGGTCATCTTTGATGCCTGTCTGTTAAAAAATCCCTTGAGCCCCTTCTCCTCCTGGTCAAAGCCCTTGAGCTCGGTAACCAGACTTGTGAGCATGTTCCCGACCTCCCCCATGTCCTTTGATCTGACATTGTCAAGGGCCTTGTCGGAAAAATCCGCCATCTTTTGCTGGGTCGCAGCTCCGTAAGTAAGGATCGTATTTGTCTGGGTGATATCTATCTTTTCGGCAAATTCGTCTACCTGCTTCTGCTCCGCAGGCGTCAGTCTCTGCTCCGCATCCGTGAGGGCATCTCCCACCTTTACATCAAGAACATCCATTTTTGCGCCCTTCAGCTCCAGCTTGATCTCGGGAGAAGGTGCATCCGCAAACGGCTCAAGCGTAAGCACGGGTTCCGGTGTTTCTACTACTTCTGCTTCCTCATATTCTGACATTTGTTTATCCTCCTAAGTCTTGTGATACAGGTACCTTATTCCAGCTTTATATCCGAAGTGAATTTCCTTCCGGTCAGTCCCTCCTGCTTCAGCAGTGTTTTCATGACTTCGGCATCTGTGGAAATGTCAAGGCTTGTATCCTCAAACATATCGTCAAACAGCTTGTCAAAGGCATCATTGAGGGTATCTATCGTCTCTTCTATCTCTTTTTTTGATTTATCGATATTCTCACTTGTTTTTCCCTGCCTGTCAAGGTCAGCATAGGCATTCAGAAGCTTTACGGTTGTAGGCAGAGAATAGTTCATCAGCCTCCTCAGATCCTCTGTCAGGTTCGGCTGCTTTTTTGCCCTTGAAAGGATCATCTCGACGGAATGCTTCATCCTGTCGATCTTTGCCGATATCTCCTCACCGGGTATCTCATCATTGCAACGCTGTATCTCCCGGATATAATCTTCACCAGCCCGGATTATCTCCTTTTGGGCTTCGGTCAGGCCTTTCTCCTCTTTTTCTTTTTCTGCCTGACGCTCCTCCAGGCTCTTTTTGGTAGACAGGTACTGCTCATATGTTGCATCACTTGTGATGAGGCAGGTCTCCTCCTCGTCTATATGTCCCTGCAGAAAAAGACCGCTGCCTATCATCCTTTTCAGATCCTTCACCGTGGCCTTTTCTGTTTTTCCCACTGCCGATGCAAGTCTTTTTATCTCGGCATAGGTCTTTCCCGAAAGTGCCTTTACATATTTATCAAACCTTGTGAGCTTTATGAGATTGACCGTACCCCAGACTCCGAATCCGAAAAGGATCGCCGGAAATATCATTCCGATGAGGGCCCATGAACCCGTCATTGACAGTATCAGAAAGATCATGAAAAACAGAAGACCTGTTGAATATCCACCGGCGGCAGCAAATATACTGATCACCTTTTTCATGGCAGACCGGTCATAGAGGTCCGGGACATTCTCCTTTGATGCCCTTTCCTCACGTCTTTTCTCCATCCTGTGATCACGGTTTATCCTGTTGATATAACTTGCCGTTTTTGAATTCTTCCACTCGGGATCTTCCGTGATATCCTCTTTTTTCAGATTCCGTCCCTTGATATCCTTCATTGTCCCGGCGGGAGAGTCATAGGCATAACTGTCCACGTACTTTTCTTTTTCAGGAAAACCGGCGGCTCTTTTCACACCGTTTCCAACCGAGTCCGCTGCTTTTGATGCAAGAATGGATATGTCCCGGCTCAGGGTCGAAAAATCTCCGTATTTAACCGCATTTGAAATTGTCTGTTCGAGCTCTTTTCCCAGCTCCTGAAGATCGCTCATGTCTACTCTTTACTGTCCTCATCCAAAGTGGGACACAGATACGTCCCCTGTCCCAATGTTTCACATTTTGAAAAGCGTACTCAGGATACCTCTTCCAAGGCTTGCTCCGACATTTCCTCCCAGAGTCTTTCCAAAGGAGCCGAAGCTTTTTCCCACACTCTTTCCAACCTCACGCCCGACGGTCCCTGCCACCGTGGTACCAAGAGATTTTGCTGCCTTTTTTGCCTGGCGGGCCTGGGCTTCCTTTTCCTTTGCAGCCTGCTTTTCGTAAGCCGTAAGTGCTTTTTCGTTTTCTGCCTCCTCAGCCCTTTCAATTCCTCTTCTCTGCAGAAATTCATAGGCCGAATCAGGATCAATGGGTGTCGCATATTTTGAATAATACATGCTGCCTTTGATCCTTCTGTATCTTTCCTCGTCATCAATACTTCCCATCAGACTTTCGGGCGGAAGTATGAAGGCTCTCTCGGCCATGCCGGGAATTCCCTTTTCATCAAGGAAGGAAACGACCGCCTCCCCGGTTCCCAGCTCAAGTATCGCTTCCTGTGTATCAAATCCGGGATTTTCCCTGAAGCCCTCTGCTGCAGCTTTCACGGCCTTTTGTTCTGCCGGTATATATGCGTGAAGTGCATGCTGCACCTTGTTTCCAAGCTGGGCCAGAACCCCTCCCGGAATATCCTTCGGGTTCTGGGTGATGAAATATATGCCCACTCCCTTTGACCTGATGAGCTTGACCACCTGCTCTATCTTTTCAAGGAAAGCTTTTGAAGCGCCGTTGAAAAGGAGATGCGCCTCATCAAAGAAAAATACCATCTTGGGTCTGTCAAGATCTCCCACCTCAGGCAGAGTCTCAAAAAGCTCCGACATCAGGTATAAAAGGAAGGTGGAGTAGAGCACTCCGTCATTTATCAGGCTCGTACAGTCAAGGATATTGATGACTCCCTTTCCGTCAGTCTGGGAAAACAGATCAAAGATACCGATGGCGGGTTCTCCGAAAAACACGTCCCCTCCGGAGGCCTCTAAACTGACCACGGATCTGATTATGGCCGCTATGGAAACAGAGCTCATCTTTCCGTACTCCGGCTCGTATACCTTGTTGTTTTCAGACACATAGTTGAGCATCGACTTCAGATCCTTTGTATCTATGAGAAGGAGTCCCTCCTCATCGGCTATCCTGAAAACAACCTTCAATATATCGCTCTGCGTATCGTTGAGGGACAGTATCCTTGACAGGAGCAAAGGTCCCATCTCCGATATGGTGGTACGGAGCTGTATGCCTCTCTTTCCATAGATATCCCAGAAATTGACCGGATATCCCCTGAAGGAAAAATCGGTTTCAGTCAGCCCGAACCTTTCGATCCTTTCCTTCATATCATCGCTTTCTTTTCCTGAAAGAGCACATCCTGCCAGATCTCCCTTTACATCGGAAACAAACACCGGCACTCCCATGGCTGAGAATGATTCTGCCATAACCTTGAGTGTGACGGTCTTTCCGGTACCGGTGGCTCCCGCTATGAGACCGTGACGGTTTGCCATCCCGGGATTCAGGAATAACTCTTCTCCCTTATTATTTTTTGCTATCAGGATCTTTTGATCTTTGTACATCTGAATTCTCCTTGTTTACAGAAGCTTTATCACTTCATCCCTGATACCGTCCATGTAAGGGTCATTGATTCCGAAATCCATCTGCCTGTAAGTCCAGGCCGCCCTTCCTATTCCGTATTTCTCAAAGGCACTGCTGATGAGACGATACCACTTCAACGTGTTTTCACCACCGGAAAGATCAATGGAACCATACTCTCCGCAATAAAGAGAGGTGCCTCTCTCTTCCGCAAGCCTCGCGGCCTTTTCAAATTTCCTCTCAAAGAATTCCGCAGAAAGCCTGGCGGCAGGATCCATACCGGGGAAGCCCTCAAAATCCTCATCCACATTGTCCCTCGTTGCCTTTGTCAGTTCCTCATAGGTCGCATCTGCATTTATCCTGAAGGATCTGTCCATTCTGTCCATCCAGGATGCGCCCTGGTGGGTCAGGATTATGGGCTCATAGAAATGGAAGTTATATATGATATTTTCATCCTGAGGCAGATTCAGATATGGAAGTGATTCAATATTATTATAGTGATAGCCTCCCACGACTATCTTTATTGTAGGTGCTATCGACCTGATCCTTTTGATGCAGGTATCGCTCACCCTGTTCCAGGTGTCACGGTACTCACTTTTCGTCACTTCGTTCAGAAGTTCAAATGCAAGGATATCCTCATTTGAGGAGAACCTTTTTGCAAATTCCTCCCAAAGGCGGTAAAAGCGCTCCTGGTATGCTTCATTTTCAAAAAAGCCTTTTTCAACATGATGCTCATCAAATGAATACCCGAATGTCCTGTGAAGATCCAGGATCATATGGAGACCGTTCTTCCTGCACTCATCTATGGCAAACTGTATATAGGAGAAGCCTTCATCCTGATAGTTTCCGCTCTCATCCTCCACCAGTTCGTAATCCACCGGGATCCTCACATGATCGAGCCCCCATTTTGCCACTGTCTCAAAATCCTTTTCCACGATGAAGGTATCATACCTTTCCTTCGTATGATCGCATTGGGAAAGCCATCCGCCGAAATTTATACCATGTTCAAAACCGTTCCATTTTTTCATTATCTGAGTACCTCCCTGAAAAAAATGCCTGTTTTATAGTGTAACAAATATGGTCATTTCTTGCAATGCGCGGAAGTAAGGATTACTGCGAATGCAAGATTTAACCTCGATTTCGCTTCGCTTCATCTCGGTCATCTCTTGCATTCCACGGAAATACGGATTACTGCGAATGCAAGATCCAACCTCGATTCCGCTTCGCTTCATCTCGGTCATCTCTTGCATTCCAATGAATTGCAGTATATAAAAAGAACTCCTCGAGCAAGCTCGGGAGTTCTTTCCATATACTGCAATTCGCAGTAATCCTTATCTCTTTGAAAACTGCGGTGCGCGTCTCGCGCCTTTGAGACCGTACTTCTTCCTTTCCTTCATACGGGGATCTCTGGTGAGATATCCTTCCTTCTTGAGGATGGGACGGTACTCATCATCGATCTGGAGAAGGGCTCTGGAGATACCATGACGGATGGCTCCTGCCTGTCCTGTGTAACCGCCTCCGAATACATTTACCTGTACATCATACTTTCCTGTTGTTGATGTGGCAACGAGGGGCTGACGCACGATGGTCTTCAAGGTCTCCATTCCGAAATAATCATCTATGTCACGCTTGTTGATCGTAATCTTTCCATCGCCGGGTAGCAGATATACTCTTGCAACAGATTTCTTTCTCCTGCCGGTTCCGTAATATCTATCCGTAACTTTTGCTTTTTTTGCAGCCAATTTCTTTTCCTCCTCTTAATCAGAACTTCAGCTCTTCCGGCTTCTGTGCAGCATGCTTATGCTCGGGACCGGCATACACAAAGAGTTTTCTGAACATCTGTCTGCCCAAAGGTCCCTTGGGAAGCATTCCCTTGACTGCAAGCTCTATAACCTGCTCGGGCTTCTTTGCAAGTTTGGTCTTCAGGGTTTCCTTTCTGACTCCGCCTACATAATCCGAGTGGGTAGTGTAAACCTTCTGATCGAGCTTCTTGCCTGTTACCTTTATCTTTTCAGCATTTATTATAATCACATAATCTCCCGTATCAAGGAAGGGCGTGAAGGTAGGCTTGTTCTTTCCGCGAAGTACGGATGCCACGCCTGCAGCAAGACGTCCAAGGGTCTGACCCTCAGCATCTACTACATACCATTTCCTTTCAATGGAAGATGCACTTGCCATATAAGTATTCATTTCTATCCTCCAAATCAGATTTTATCTTGTTTCCTTTGCACAAATCGGGGCTATGACTCGTGCGAAAAAATATTTTACACTACAAAACGCAGAACTGTCAATAGTTTACGGCTTTATCCCGTGCAAAAGGTTCAGAAACCGTTCAAATTCTGCTCTTGACTGGTTCTTGATGACCGTCAGTATCAGTCCACAGAATATGCTGATGATCCCTATGATCCAGGTGGCTGAGATCACTATGAGGGTAGGGAACCTCGGAACCATCCCTGTATTTATATATTCGATTATTATAGGTATGAAAAATCCCATTCCAAAGAGAACAAAAAAGCCTCCCAGCCAGCCGAAAAACCTCATGGGTCTCAGGTCTCGGAGCAGGGCAAAAATCGTCTTTATCACCTTTAATCCGTCCGGGATAGTATTGAGCTTGGAACATGATCCTTCCTTTCTGTCTCTGTATTCCACGGGGATCTCCCGTATGTTCATACGGTTTTCAAGGGCAAAAACTGTCATTTCCGTCTCTATCTCAAAGCCCTCGCTCATTATGGCAAAGGATTTCACAAAATCTCTGGAAAAGGCCCTTGCACCGGTCATTATATCCCTGATGTCAGAGTCAAACAGACTGTTGATCAGGTCTCTGACCAGTCTGTTTCCAAAATTGTGAAAGGGTCTTTTGTTTTCCTGAAAATAGGTTGATGAAAGCCTGTCACCTATGACCATATCAACATTTTCATTGAGGACCATATCGCGAAAAGCCGGAGCAAAGGCGGCCGGATAGGTATCATCACCGTCTGCCATTATATAGCAGTCTGCTTCGATGGTACGAAACATTGTCCTTATTACATTTCCCTTTCCCTGTCTTTTTTCCTTTCTGACTATGGCCCCCGCCTCAGCAGCGATACGCGCGGTATCATCGGTGCAGTTATTATCAAATACATAGATATCCGCATCAGGAAGTTCCTTTTGAAAATCCTTTATAACAGCTTCTATTGTCGACTCCTCATTGTAACAAGGTATGAGCACCGCCGTTTTCATACAGATCCTCCTGTCTCATCCAAAAAAACTATATCCTCAAGGCACAGTCCCTGCGGCTTTGCGGTAGGGCCGGCTTTGGTCCTGTCTGCAGCCTCAAGTATGGTTTTTATATCCCCCGGCCCGATCCTTCCCCTGCCGGCATCCATGAGCGTCCCTGCTATGATCCTCACCATATTGTACAGAAATCCTGTCCCGCAGACCCTTATCTCTATCTCGTTTTCCCGCCTGCTTACACCTATATCAGTGATGGTCCTTACAGTGCTTTCGGCCTGGGTATGTACCGAGCAGAAGCTTTTAAAATCATGTTCCCCCAAAAGATACCTTGCCGCCTCATCCATTTTTGCCGCATCCAAAGGTACCGGAACAAAGCTCGCATATCTGCTTCTGGTAGGGATATCGTACCTGTCATTTATTATAGTGTAGACATAAGTTTTGATGCAGTCACATTTTCTGGGATGAAAATCCTCACGGACAGCATACGAACCCCTGATCCTGATATCATCCGGCAGCCTTGCGTTGAGAGCTCCGGATACCTTTTCCGGCTCAATGTTCATGAAGCTGTCATACACAGCGATATTTTTTTTCGCATGAACACCTGCATCCGTGCGGCTTGCTCCGATGACCTCCACCTGTCTTCCCTCAAGGTCACTTATGGCGGAATTCAGTTCCCCTTCTATGGTCAGGATGTTTTCCTGAAAAGCAAACCCGTGATATCCGGTCCCGTCGTATGCAACCTGAAGCAGTATCCTCTTCAAAGCATACCCACTCTCTGCGCGACGATAACCAACGCAAAATACATAATAATAACTGCATAGGCGGCAAGATCAGCTCTTTTGTACACCAGAGGCTTCATTTTTGTCCTGCCCTCTCCTCCGTGATAGCACCTTGCCTCCATCGCCATGGCAAGATCGTTTGCCCGCCTGAAGGCAGATACAAAAAGCGGTACCAGAAGAGGTATCAGCGCCTTTGATCTTTTTATCAGTCCTCCGCTTTCAAAATCCGCCCCCCTTGAAAGCTGGGCCTTCATTATCTTGTCAGTCTCCTCCATCAGTATGGGTATGAACCTCAACGCTATGGACATCATCATGGCTATCTCGTGGACCGGAACCCTGAATATCCGGAAAGGCTTCATCAGACTCTCCAGCCCGTCAGTCAGATTGTTTGGTGTTGTCGTCAGTGTCATAAGCGATGACCCGAGTATCAGATAGGTGAGCCTGACCGCCGTATAGCCTGCCATCTTCAGTCCCTCGTAGGTTATTCTGATCTTCCATACGGAAAAAAAGGTTATACCCGGTGTCAGAAAAAGATTGAACAGCACCGTGATGAGCAAAATAATAACAACGGCCTTCATCCCCCTGACTATAAAACTGAATGGAACCCTCGAAAGCATTATGACAGCGATCAGAAATGCCGTGGCAACCGCATACGACGTCACGTTTTTGGCAATAAAAAGCGATATGATAAAAACCAGTGTTCCGATGATCTTGTCCCTCGGATCAAGCCTGTGCAGCACAGAATCTGTCTGATAATACTGTCCGATAGTAATATCCCTTATCATAAACCCAGCGCCCTCACTATGCTGTCTGCTGCCTCCGCGACTGTTGTGGCTGATATATCAACATCGAATCCCTTCTGTCTCATTTCCCTCAGTATATTTGTCACCTGAGGTACGGACAATCCGACCTCTTCGAGTATTTCCGCATTCATAAATACTTCCCTGGGACTGCCGTTCATTATGATACTGCCCCTGTCCATGACAAGCAGTCTTTCGGCATGATCTGCCATATCCTCCATGCTGTGGGATACCAGGATAACGGTGATCCCCTGTTCATCATGAAGATTT
>JAFSWJ010000148.1 GCA_017444545.1 Lachnospiraceae bacterium | reverse complement strand
GTTCCCAGAAAAGCCCTGACGGTATTTGCCCTTTCAAAATCCTTTGTCCCCATACCGTATCCTATGGCATCCACCTTCATAACGGGCATACCGGAAAATTCATCCGCAAAGTATTTCACCAGTGCTGCTCCCGTGGGGGTGCACAGTTCGGACTTTATATCACCCTGATATACAGGAATATCCTTGAGGATCAAAGCTGTTGCAGGTGCCGGAACGGGCAGGATGCCGTGTGCACACTTCACACTCCCGCTTCCGGTACATACAGGCGAGACCACGACCCTGTCAGGGCGTATCCGGCTCATGAGAAGACATACCGAAAGAACATCCGCAAGGGCATCCTTTGTTCCCACCTCATGAAAATGAACCTGAGTGATATCCGTATCATGTACGGCACTCTCGGCCCCGGCAATGATATGATAGACCTGCAGGGCATCCTCCTTTACCTTTTCATCCAGATCAAGTGCCATTATCTGTTCACTGATATCCGAAAGGCTGCTGTGAGAGTGATGTCCGTCCTCATGCCCGTGATCGTGCCCGTGACCGTGATGATGGTCATGATCATGTTCGTGGACGTGCTCATGATGATGGTCATGCTCATGGTCATGATCATGTTCATGTTCCTCACGGCCTTCTATGAGAACCTTCATATGGGTTCCGGTGATACCGCACCTTTTTACCTTTTCGGGAACCACCGTAACTCCCCCGATCCCAAGGGAATTCATACGATTGATAAATGATCCTTTTTCTTCATCCGGAAGAAGTTCAAAAAGAGCTGCCGTAAGCATATCTCCGGCCGCTCCCATGCTGCAGTCAAGAAAAAGTGTTTTCATTTTTCACTCCTTTTTTCCATGTGGTTTATGAGCGAGGCCTGATAAGCCGCTCCGAAACCGTTATCGATATTTACGACGGAAACTCCGCTTGCACATGAATTCAGCATGGAAAGCAAAGCCGAGACTCCGCCAAACGATGCTCCGTAGCCCACACTTGTCGGAACAGCTATCACGGGTGCGCTGACAAGTCCGCCCACGACGCTGGCAAGCGCCCCCTCCATTCCGGCAACGGCAATGACAACGGATGCACTCATCAGTTCATCCAGATTTGAAAGCAGCCTGTGAAGCCCTGCCACTCCCGCATCATAGATCCTCACTGTCTCATTTCCGAAAAACTCCGATGTAAGCGCCGCCTCCTCGGAAACCGCAAGATCACTGGTCCCGGCAGATACAACCGCTATCCTTCCCAGACCGTCGGGATCCTTCTTTTGTCCAAGGGTCCCTATCCCGGCTTCCGCGTGATAGATAAACCCTTCAACATCCTGAAGCCCGGATGCTTTTTCGTCTGAAAGCCTTGTGATGAGTATCCTTTCCTGGCCGTTTTTTTGCATCGTTTTTATTATGGAAAGTATCTGCTCTGCGCTCTTTCCGGCCCCGTAGATGACCTCACCGTTTCCCTGGATGAGGCTTCTTTTCATATCCACCTTTGCAAAGCCTATATCCTCATAGGGCTGCTTTTGAAAATAAAGCAGGGCCTCATCCGTGCTGATTCTGCCCCGCTTTAGCTCTTCAAGTATTTTTTTTGCTTCAGTCATGCTGTTCCTTCTCCAAAAACCTCAGACCCTGATCACACTGCTGCGGCGGTTCTTTTTGGCTTCATAGAGCATCCCGTCCACACGTGCGATGAGCTGCGAAAACTCCATGCCCGTGTCGCTGCTGATCTCGACTCCGCCGACCGACATCTCAACATAATAAGGCCTTTTTGAATTGGTGTTGTATTTTTCCGCCTTCTTTTTGATCGCCCCGGTCAGTCTTTCGATCCACTCCTGCTCGTCATCATCCTCGCGGATCGCCATGATGAGCAAAAATTCGTCTCCGCCGTACCTGCCAACATAACCGCGGTTGCCTATGAGATTTTTCAGGATCGTGGCAGTGACTTTGATGGCATTGTCACCCTCGGAATGCCCGAAATTGTCATTGATCTCCTTCAGATGATCGAGGTCCACCATCATGACTATCATATGATCACTTTCATGTCCGTTCAGGCAGGCTACCGTCTTTTCGTAGATACCCCTGCGGTTCAGGACGCCCGTGAGAGCATCCGTACAGGCGTTGATATTGAGAAGACTGTTCTGCTCCTCAAGCTTCTTTCGAAACTGTGCTCTCTCAAGAGTAAGTTCCAGAAAGTGCATGGCAGTTCCCAGCTGGACAGAGATCATGTAGAAATCAGTCACCATCTCGGGAGATATCTCGCACTCAAGCACACCGTAATTTCTCTTGCCGTCAAACAAAAGGAAGTTGAAATGGGATCTGTGCCTGTCCTCCCTGAAAAATTCCGACATCCATTCACTTGATTCTCTGGTAAACTCAATGGGAACATCAAGGACATTGATCTCGTCCCCCTCCTGGAAAGCTCTCAGGAAAAGGAGTTCCGGCATCTTCCAGTCCTCCGCATCATTTATGACACAGACCTTCGGAAGGATGTATATCTTTGAAGTTACCGCCCCGTGGGCACACAGGATCTCACATACTCTTTCATAAAATCTGTGCTTATCCTCTGCAAGGGTAATGAGCTCCTTGATCAGAAAAGGTCCGGTGAGCGATCTGTGGTAAGACTCCTTGACCGTATTAT
>JAFSWJ010000147.1 GCA_017444545.1 Lachnospiraceae bacterium | reverse complement strand
CTTGTACCTATCCGTGTCTTTTCACTTTCATTGACATAGCATGAAAGGGTCCCGGACTAGCCGCTGTAAATACAGCTTTCATCTCTGACCACTATGGCTTTACCGTAATAGTAGCTTTCCATATTTACGGCATTGACCACATAGGTGGGGGTCAGAGCACCGCTGATGCTGGGGATAAGATAAACATATACATAAAGCCCTGCAGCGACCACGATAAATATTATCGTCATCACTATGAGCAGAGTTCTTTTCTTCTTTTTATCCATCCCACTATCCTATCTAATAATTATACCAAAAAAAGTGCTATTATTCTATGTTTTTGTCACTGCTAAGCACAGTATCAAGGACCTTTTTTTCATCTTTGGACAGGTCTTTTGTTTTCCCGCTTTGCAGATATGCCTCAAAGAGATCCGGCCGTCTTTCTTTTGTAAGCCTAAGACTGTTTTCAAACTTCCAGAGATGTATCAGTTTGTGATTACCGCTGAACAGCACATCCGGGACTTCCATCCCCTCGTAGACCCTTGGCTTTGTATATGTGTCCGACTCAAGAAGCCCGCTGTAGATGCTTTCATCCAGTGAGCTCTCCTCAGATGAAAGCACACCGGGAATGAGCCTGCTGACGGCATCTATGAGCACCATTGCCGGTAGCTCACCGCCTGTAAGGATATAGTCGCCAATGGACACTTCTTCCATGTTGAAAGCATCTATTATCCTTTGATCTATGCCCTCATAATGCCCGCAAAGAATGAACAGTTCATCTTCTGAAGCAAGATCTTCTGCCAGATCCAAAGACAACATCTTCCCTCTCGGAGACATATACAGGGTCCTCTTTCCAGAGGCTCCGTTCTGATACAGAGCATCAAAAGCAGGCTGAGGTGTCATCACCATACCTGCCCCTCCGCCGAAAGGGGTATCGTCTGTTCTGTTGTGTTTATCAGCCGTGTAGTCTCGTATATTGATGACACGGAACTCTATGAGCCCCTTTTCCATGGCTTTTTCCAAAATGCTTGAGTTAAGTATGTTTTCAAACATTTCAGGGAATTGTGTCAGAACGGTAATTAGCATAAAACCTTTTCCTTCAGTCGATAAGTCCGCCGATAACGTGGATCACTATCTTCTTTTCCTCGATGTCAACAAGTCTGATGAACTCCTTGACTGCCGGCACCATAAAAGTCTTTCCGTCAGCTTTTGCAACGACGTATACATCCTGAGAGGTATTCTGGATAACTTCTTTTAGAGAACCTAGCAAAACAGCGTCTTCGGAGAAAACACTGCATCCGATCAGATCGTCAAGAAAATACGAATCTTCATCAAGAAGATATTTATCCTTCTCAACATACAGGTTTCTGGATCTCAGGGTTTCGGATGTATTGCGGTCGTTTACTTCTTTGAATTTGATCACGACCATGCCTTTATCGAATCTGACTTTTTGTATCGTATAGACGTCGTTGCCTTCACCGACAAAAACCTTTTCGATATCCGAAAACCGCGACTCCCTGTCTGTATACGGGAAAACGCGGACTTCACCTTTTATGCCGACCGGAGCTGTGATCTGCCCGATCCTGACTTTTTCCATGAATGATCTCCTAGGAAACTATCTCGACAACAACATTGAGACCTTTGCGCACCGCTGCCGCTTTGACTACTGTTCTCAAAGCTTTTGCGATCCTGCCCTGTCTCCCTATCACTTTACTCATATCATCCTGAGCGACTTTGAGCTGGATGACTATGTTCTTGCCTTCAGATGAAGTTTCCGTAACCGTGACCGCATCAGGGTCACTCACCAGGGATTTGGCAATAGTTTCAACTAAACCAACCATTTAATCCCTCCGATTACTTCTCGTAAACGCCGGCCTTTTTCAAAAGAGCTTTTACAGTATCTGTGGGCTGTGCTCCGTTTGCAAGCCATTTTTTGGCTTCTTCTACGTCGATCTTGATCTCCGCCGGATCTTTGAGCGGATCATATGTACCGAGTTCTGCAATAGCGAATCCGTCTCTGGATGTTCTGGCATCAGCTACTACTACTCTGTAGAAAGGTGCCTTTTTCTTTCCCATTCTTCTAAGTCTGATTTTAACCATGATAATTTCCTCCTGAATATTTTTAAGTTATGGTTATTGATCTATCTGAAATGCATCAAAAGCCCGGAAAACCTCTCCTGCCGAAGCCTTTTTTGCCTTTCATGCTGTTCATCTGTTTCATCATTTTTTTGGTGTCTTCATACTTTTTGATGACCTGGTTCACACTGGTCACCGTAACGCCTGCACCTGCAGCGATACGTTTTCTTCTGCTGGCATCGAGTATCCTGGGGTCTTCCCTTTCTTTCTTTGTCATAGAACAGATGATCGCTTCGGTCCTGATCAGTTCTATCTCCGATCTGTCCAGCTGTTCGTCGGTAGCGCTTGCCCCTCCGGGGAGCATCTCAAGGAATTTACCTATACCGCCCATGCTCTTGAGCTGTCTCATCTGATCTAGCATGTCCTCAAGAGTGAATTTATTCTGAGAGAGCCTCTTTTCTAGCTCTTTTGCTTTTTCTTCATCAGCAGAAGCCGACACTTTCTCGATCAGGGAAAGCATATCTCCCATACCGAGTATGCGGCTTGCCATACGGTCCGGGTGGAAAGGCTCAAGAGCTTCGATCTTTT
>JAFSWJ010000146.1 GCA_017444545.1 Lachnospiraceae bacterium | reverse complement strand
GGTTAAAAGATCGAAGCTTCTTTATGACTTCCTCCTGGTGTTCGATCTCGGCCTTGTTATTAAGATACGCCTTTAAGGCTGTGTCTCTTGCCTGCTTTTTCTTTGCCGCAAAGGCAGAGTAATTTCCCGTATATACTGTGCAGACGCCGTTTTCAAGATCGACGATCTTTGTCACTATCCTGTCAAGGAAGTATCTGTCGTGGGATACCAGAAGGACGGATCCTTTGTAGGAGCGAAGGAAACCCTCCAGAAATTCCACCGATTGAAGATCAAGATGGTTTGTAGGTTCGTCAAGGATGATGATATCCGGTTTTGAAAGCAGGAGCTTTGCCAGAGCCACCCTTGTTTTCTGGCCTCCGGAAAGAGTACCTATGAGCCTGTCGTGATCCTGCTCAAAAAATCCAAGTCCTTTGAGGACGCCCGTGATCTCTGAATTGATGGCATATCCGCCTTCTCTTTCAAAGTGAGCATTGAGATCAGAGTAGCGCTTCATTGCACTTTCAAGCTCATCTCCGGAAAGCGCCTTCATGCTTTCTTCAAGGCTCCGGATCTGTTTTTCCTCTTCAAGGAGATCCTTTTTTGCAAGCAGCATTTCGCCACGGATGGAATTTTTGGGATCAACAGAGTCCGACTGAGTCTGATAGCCGATGGTCCTGCCGGATCCGACAGTGATGTTTCCGGAATCAGAGGGCAGCCTTCCGGTGATGATATTGAGGAGAGTAGTCTTTCCCACGCCGTTGCTTCCCACAATGGCACATTTTTCATTCTCCTCAATATGAAAGGAGCAGCTTTTTATTATGTCCTTTCCGTCGAAGGATTTTGTGATGTTTGAACACTGAAGTATCATTTCTTATAAGTTGTCAAAGATTTAACAATGTGTTATGATAAAGGTCGAAAAGTCGAGTGCGATCATGTTTGCAGAATTGCGGAAGTTTCGAAGAAACGGAGCAATTCGTATCATATATGACCCGTGTATGATACCACAGGTCAAACAACAATTCAAAGCAAGAGGTATTTTGCCATGGAGGCAAAGGAGATTTCAAAAACCGTTATAGCCAGACTTCCCAGATACTTCAGGTATCTGAGCGAGTTAAAGGAAAAGGGGACGGAGAGGATATCATCAAAGGATCTGTCAAAGCTCATGAACGTTACGGCATCACAGATCAGACAGGACCTGAACAATTTCGGAGGCTTCGGACAACAGGGCTACGGCTATAATGTTGATTACCTTCACGGAGAGATAGGAAAGCTTCTTGGTCTTGACAAGCCGCACAATCTCATCATCTGCGGAGCGGGGAGCCTCGGGACGGCACTTGCAGGCAATCCCGATTTCATAAATGCAGGCTTTCGGATCAAGGCAATGTTTGATATAGATCCCGTAAAGATCGGAAAATTCCTTCACGGGATCGAGGTTCACTCAAATTCCGAGCTTGAGGATTTCATCAGGGAAAATGATATCGATATAGCCATAGTGGCTGTTCCCGTAAATGCCGCAAATGATCTGAAAGACAAGCTCATCGATCACGGGATCCGCGCCATATGGAATTTTTCAAATACTGATCTGGATGTTCCCGATGATGTTGCGGTTGAAAATGTGCATCTGCTTGACAGCCTCATGAGACTGTCCTGCGTGAAAGTTCAGCATCTGGATTCGTGACATTTTTGATCCGCTTGATAATCTGTTTTTGACTATGAATGACAGGTAAAACAACATGGCAAAGGATGTATTTGAACAGGTCCTGAAAAACAAAAGAGTTCCCGTTCTCACTCTGGATAATAAATGGCACAGGCTTTTCAACACAGGGGAGTTTCCCGAGATGAAGCCCCATGTTGATGCACTCAATTCCCTGATGAAGGAGCAGGCCCATATCCAGGATGAGATCAAAAAATTAAAAAAAGTCAAGGCAACCCTCATGGATGAGATCGTCGAGAATATGCCTGACGGGGAGCTGAATATGGATGCCTCCCAGTCAAAAAAGGTTGCCGAGAGCAGAAGGCTCATTGATGAAGCCAATGAAAAGCTTCAGGAATTTGAAGATAAGCTCCTTGATCTTCCAAAAATGATAGATGAGGAGAACTACAAGCTCATGCTGCTGTCCATGGACTACTGCTACGACGAGCTTCTTTCAAACACGGAGGATGTCGAAAATATAGGAGCATGGATCAAGGAAATGAGGATGGAACTGAAAAAGAACATCCTCAAAAAGCAGCAGATGGAAGTGAAAAATGTCGAGCTGTACTCATATATGCATGATATTTTCGGCTCTGAAGTCATCAGCATCTTTGATATCAAATATGATGTGGAAAAGAAAAAGCAGGAAATGATAGCTGCAGCCCAGGCCAGGGCGGAGGAGCGCAAAAAACAGGAGATGAAAGAAACAGCCATAAAGAACATTGCAGAAGGACGGGTCCCGGGTGATGCAAACGAAAAAAAGGAGTGATCATGGAATACATACTAACAGCCGGTGAAAAACACCTTGCTGACAGTTATACCTCCGAAAAAATGTTTGTAAGCTCTGAGGTTTTGATGGAAAGAGCCGCGCTTGCAGTCTATGACGTTCTGCTCGAAAAAAAACTGCCCCTGAAAAAGATCTGCATAGCCTGTGGTCCGGGAAATAACGGCGGAGACGGCCTGGCTCTTGCAAGGATCCTTGCTGAAAGGGGCATCATCGCCGATATCGTTCTTCCCGGCGGAACAGAAAAGATGAGTGATACCGAAAGACTGCAGTATCGCGCACTGAAGGCGCTGTGTTCAGAAATCAGCACAACAACTGCAGTTCCCGAAAAAGAGTATACGCTGCTGATAGATGCTCTTTTTGGAATATCCCTGAACAGAAATCCGGAAGGATCTTTTCTGGATGCGATCAGAGCCTTTAACCTGCTTCATGACAGGGGCGCTGTCACCGTAAGCCTTGATATCCCGTCGGGAGTGAACGCTTCTACCGGGCAGATCTGCGGCACGGCGGTTCTTGCGGACATCACAGTGGCATTTGCCTTTAAGTGCATGGGAAATGTACTTTTCCCGGGTGCCACCTTCAATAATGAAATTATCAGAAAGGACATAGGCATAACCTCCCTGTCCCTGACAAAGGAGCCCCGCGTATCGGCTCTTTCGGATGAGGACATAGTCCTCCCTGAAAGGATCAGATATTCAAACAAGGGAACCTTCGGAAAGGTTCTCCTCATAGCCGGTTCCAAAAAAATGTCGGGTGCGGCCGTTCTTTCTGCAAATGCGGCATTCAGGAGCGGATGCGGAATGGTCAGGGTATATACCGCATCGGAGAACAGGGAGATACTGCAGGAGACAGTTCCGGAGGCGATAGTAAATGTCTATGATGATGACGATCCCCTACGTGACATCACGGAATGCTTTGACTGGTGCGATGTGGTTGCCATAGGACCCGGACTGTCTTTTTCGGATCCCGCAAAAAAACTGGTCAGATATGTCTTTGAAAACTCACCTGTGCCCATAGTCGCAGATGCAGATGCGCTGAACATAGCTTCTGATGATCCCGGTATGCTCATAAACGAAAGCCGTGACATCATCATCACTCCACATGTGGGAGAGATGTCGAGGCTTACAGGACTTTCCGTCATCGACATCACGGGTCATCTCCTGGGTACTGCCATCGATTTTGCCGAAAGCTACAATGTCATCTGTGTATTAAAGGATGCCAGGACTGTCATAGCAGATCCTTCAAAGAAAGCCTGTATAAACCTGAACGGAAACAGCGGTATGGCAACGGCGGGAAGCGGGGATGTACTGACAGGTATCATAGCCTCCCTCATGGCTCAGGGACTTGCTCCTTTTGAGGCTGCAAGTCTGGGATGTGCGATCCACGGAAAAGCCGGGGATGCAGCATCAAAGAGACTTGGAGAACACGCAGTGATGGCACGGGACATCATCGAAGACATCAGATGAAAAAATAATTGCCTATACGTTTTTATTATTGTATATTAGATTTTCGGTGAAAGAATATGGCGTTTTTGAAATTTCTGTCAAGGGACAGGGGCGAGGACGAGCTTGAGGACGAGATAAAATCCATCGTCAACGAAGGTACGGATTCCGGGAATATCGAAGAATCCGAAGCCCGGATGATAAACAACATCTTCGAACTTGACGACAAGGAAGTCCGGGATGTGATGACCCACCGTGAAAATGTGACCGGCTTTGAGGGCAGCATGATCCTTGAGGATGTTGTCAGGCAGATGGTAAAGGGTTCGAATTCCAGATTCCCTGTTTATGAAGACAATATCGACAATATCACCGGTATCCTTTATTTCAAAGATGCCGTGAGAGCCGGATTCAATGATGAGCTCAAGGGGAAACGCATCGATGAGATAGACGGGCTGATAAAGGATGCGGTCTTTGTACCGGAGACCAGAAAAATAGATTCCCTCTTCAGGTTCATGCAAAAAAGAAAGGTTCATATGGTCGTGATCGTGGATGAGTACGGTCAGACCTCGGGGATCGTCACAATGGAGGATATCCTGGAGGAGATCGTAGGCAATATCCTCGATGAATATGACACTGACGAGATGAACATCAGACAGCTGGCCGGAGATACCTATATCATAAACGGACTGACCCAGCTTGATGAGCTCGGAAAGATGCTTGGCATCACCTTTCCCGATGACGGCATAGAAACCCTGAACGGCTTTCTGACGCAGGCTCTGGGTCATGTTCCGAAATCCGGAGAGATATTTGAAGAGACCTATGAAGGGTACAATTTTCATGTGGTATCCATCAGCAACCACGTGATACAAAAGGTAAGAGTCAAAAAGATACATAATGAAGAAAAAGGAGAAGAGTGATGTCAGGACATTCTAAATTTGCAAACATCAAGCACAAGAAGGAAAAGAACGACGCGGCAAAGGGAAAGATATTTACCATCATCGGCCGCGAGATCGCCGTTGCGGTAAAAGAGGGCGGACCTGATCCTGCAAACAATTTCAAGCTTGCCTCCGTCATAGCAAAAGCAAAGGCAAACAATATGCCCAATGACACCATAGAGCGCGGCATCAAAAAAGCCTCCGGCGACGGCGGAAATGTGAACTATGAATACTGCACCTATGAAGGCTACGGTCCCGCAGGGATCGCCATCATCGTAAACACTCTGACTGATAATAAAAACAGAACGGCCGCGGACGTCCGCTCAGCCTTTACAAAGGGAAGCGGAAACATGGGAACACCCGGCTGCGTCTCATTCATGTTTGATGAAAAGGGACAGATCATCATCGACAAGGAAGAGTGCGAT
>JAFSWJ010000014.1 GCA_017444545.1 Lachnospiraceae bacterium | reverse complement strand
TTTCATCGGGTGCGTTTTCAAGTACGTAGCTGATGATATATTTTATCATATCTTCGGCAAGAGCCATGTTGTCCGACAGCTCGTAAAAAGCCATCTCGGGTTCTATCATCCAAAACTCTGCCGCATGACGCGTGGTATTTGAGTTTTCTGCCCTGAAGGTAGGGCCGAAGGTATAGATATTTCTGAATGCACTTGCAAAGGTTTCTCCGTTCAGCTGCCCCGACACCGTGAGGTTTGTGGGTTTGCCGAAAAAGTCCTTCGAAAAATCCACCCTGCCGTCTTCCCCTGCAGGTGCATCCACGGGAGGCAGGGTCGTCACCCTGAACATCTCTCCGGCACCCTCTGCATCGCTTGCGGTTATTATGGGTGTGTGTACATACACAAACCCTCTTTCCTGAAAGAATTTATGAATGGCAAAGGCCAGGAGCGACCTGACTCTGAAGACTGCCTGAAAGGTATTTGTCCTGGGACGCAGATGCGTCATCGTACGAAGATATTCCAGCGTATGTCTTTTTTTCTGGAGCGGATACTCCGGAGGGGCGATACCCTCAACCTTGACTTTTTTTGCCTGTATCTCAAAGGACTGTTTGGCCTCAGGTGTGGCCACAAGGGTTCCCTTTACGATGACCGCCGTTCCGACATTCAGCTTTGCTATCTCCGAAAAACTTTCGATCCCGTCTCCGTATACCACCTGCAAAGTTCCAAAGCAGCTTCCGTCACTCAGTACCAGAAAACCGAAGGTTTTTGAATCCCTGTTTGATCTGATCCATCCTCCGATCTCTATCTCTTTTCCGAAATACTGATCCGGATCCCTGTACAGTTCCCTTATCTCAATCAGTTCCATCCATATTCTCCAATCACTTGATCACTGCGTTCTTAAAGACAAAATCCTGCACCTTTTCGCTGAGCAGAAACTCGCTGAGAGTCTTTTCATCAACAGAGGCTTTGAGCGTATCCACATCGGTTCCGTACTCCTTTGCTTTCTTTGCGTAGTAATCCGCCACCTCTTTTTCGTCGACATTTATGTTTTCCGCAGCCGCTATGGCTCTGACTACAAGCTCCTGCTTCGATATCTCCTTGCCGTAATCCTCGGCCTGCTTTGCAAAATCCGCCATATTCCCGCTGATGAGCGAAACATAATCCTCGAGTGACAGTCCGTACTGCGACGCAAATCCCTCTATATTCTTCGTGTATTCCGTGGTATTTTCCGAAACAAGCCACACGGGAAGCTGTCCGAGATCGCAGGTGCTGGCATCATATACCTGCTGCATGAGCTCATTTCTGCAGGCGGCATCCGCAGCGCTCTTTTTTGACTCTTCTATGGTCTTTTTTACCAGATCAAGGTAGTCATCAACATCCTTGAATTCATCTTTATCATATTTCTGAGCCAGTTTTTCAAGTATGCCGTCGTCTGTGAGGGAAGGTACATCATCCGCCTGGATGGAATTGACCTTTACGGTGAAGACAACATCTGCCCCCGCAAGATCTTTTGCATGATAATCCTCGGGGAAGGTGAGATCTATATCCTTTGTCTCGCCTATCTCCATACCTATCACTCCGTCCTCAAAGCCCGGAATGAAGGTGCCGGATCCGATCGTGAGATCGTACCCCTGGGCTGTGCCGCCGTCAAAGGCCACCCCGTCTTTTTTTCCTTCGTAATCGATATTGACCGTATCCCCCTCTATCACGGGCCTGTCCTTGACATCGGTTTTTGAAGCCAGCGCCGAAAGATCCGACATCACCGCTTCCTCGATATCATTTTCGCTTACCGAAGTATCTTCTCTTTCGACTGAGATCCCCTTGTACTGTCCGAGGGTGACATACTTTGAGGGATCGATCTTTTCAAGGCTCTGTACTTCCTGCCCGCAGCCTGCAAACGCAAGTGATAAACACACTAATAAAGCGGCATTTACCGCTCCTTTCCGTAATCTTTTCATAATCTCCTTCTTTCAAAATCGCATAGATAATAAGAAAACACTATTATTTATATCACAATTTCCTTCATTATTCAATTAATGTTGTGGGCAGCCTCAGGATTTTTTTGTATCTTTTTTTTTCGTACTGTGTTATAATCTGTGATGTATCACCTTTTTTCAGAGGAAAGGGAGATTTATGATAGCACAGATCCTGGGAAAATACTTTGTCGAAAAAGACTTTCTGACGAACGGACAGCTTCAGTCAGTACTGAAACAGCAACAGGGACGAAAGGTACGTCTCGGTACCATTGCGGTTTCCGAAGGACTGATGACACTTGCGCAGGCAGATGCGGTGAACATGCTTCAGCAGTCCATCGACAAGCCCTTCGGCGATCTTGCCGTATACAAAGGGTTTCTGACCATCACACAGGTCAAGGCACTGCTTCGCGAACAGGGAAGTGAATTCATTCTTTTCATGCAGACACTGAATGATGAAGGGCTGATGGATGTACCTGCTTTTGAATCCGCTGTCAGACAGTTCCAGATCGACTCCGGCATCACTACCACCACTCTGGAGGCTATGAAGGCCGGCAGCGTTGATTCCATCATAGAAACCTGCATGGGAGATCTGATGAACGAATATATTGACCATGTCGGTACTGCGGTCCGTCTGGTCGTCAGGATCATAGACAGGGATGCCTATATAGGCAAAGCCAGGATCACAAAGGACATCTCCGAGCTTCCTTCAGGTGTGTTCCAGCGCGTGACCACTCCCGAGGGAGATACCTACGTATGTGCGCTCACAGATGAAAAGCAGGGTCTTTCGGCAATTGCTTCAGGCTTTGCAAAGGATCAGTTTGAAAACGACGATCTCTTCATTATAGATGCGGCGGGAGAGTTCCTGAACTGCATCAACGGTCTTTTCTGTACGACCGTCAGCCACGAGGAGCCGTCCTACGACATCGAGCCCCAGCAGTATTTCTCGCACGAAAACATTCCGGGCGTCATCAAAGGTTCAAAGATCCTCCACATGCCCATCTACATCGGAAACAGCATTGCGGAGTTTCTGATCATCAAATAATACGGCTGATCTGATCAGCCCGACATAGTAAAGAGAGCCGCAGGCGCAGATGATATCCTCGCTTCCGGCTTTTTTTATTGCCGTTTCATATGCCGAAACCGGATCGGGAACGGCCATACAGTCCACATCCGTTTTTTGTCTCACTTCAAGCGCAAGCTCATCTGCCGACAGTGTCCTGTCTGAGGGAACGGTCACCGTATAGACAACCTTTGCCAGCGGAAGTATTGCATCCAGCATCTTTCCGTGATCCTTGTCTTTCAGTATCCCTATAATAAAAACGATCTTCGCATCTCCAAAATACAGCCTGAGGCTTGATGCCAGCCTTTCCATGCCTTTGACATTGTGTGATCCGTCTATCAGAACAAAGGGATCCTTCCTGATCAGTTCAAATCTTGCACTCCATGTGGCAGCTGAAAGTCCTTCCCCTATATCCTTTTCTTTGATATCAAATCCTTTTTTTTTCAGGATCCGGGCAGCCTGTACCGCCATGGCTGCATTGTTTATCTGGTAATCACCAAGGAGGCTGATATGAAAGGATTTCCCCTCCAGCAAAAAATCCACCCCGTCAAGACCGGCCCTTAAAGGACCTTTGGGAAGCGGACAGATGACAAGGTCTGCCCCTTTCCGGACACATACATCCTTTATGACACGGGTAACCCCCTCCTCCTGTGGATGGATGAGGACAGAGCTGCCCTCCTTTATTATACCTGCTTTTTCAAAAGCGATCTTTTCAAGGGTATCCCCCAGGATATCGGTATGATCATAGCTTATGGGAGTGATCATGCAAAGCAGCGGATCTTTTATGACGTTCGTCGCATCGAGTCTCCCGCCGAGTCCCACCTCCAAAACGCATATATCGCACTTTTGCTCAAAAAAATAAAGGAAGGCTATGGCGCTGATGATCTCAAATTCGGTAGGTTC
>JAFSWJ010000145.1 GCA_017444545.1 Lachnospiraceae bacterium | reverse complement strand
TTCGGGATCCTGTCTGAAAAAAGAGTACGAAAAATACGATGCCGGCAGCTTTGGACTTGTAAAGGATGAAAAATATGATGAACTGTGCTGTTGTGACAAAATCCTCACAGGCAGGATGGATCCGTGCGAATGTCCTCTTTTCGGAAAGAAATGCACACCGCTTTCTCCAAGGGGAGCATGTATGGTATCATCAGAGGGTAACTGTTTTTCAGAATACGGGAGAGCAGATGTATGATCATAACACAGGCGCATGGCGGAGGAGGAAGGGTCACATCAGGGCTCGTAGAGGATTTATTTTTTAGGTATTTTGACAATGATATACTTAGAAAAGCGGGGGACAGCGCGGTTGTGGATGGCGCTCCGAAGATCGCGGTCACAACGGACAGTTTTGTGGTGGATCCCATAGAATATGACGGCGGGGATATAGGAAGGCTTTCCGTTTGCGGTACGGTGAACGACCTTCTGGCTGCGGGAGCACAGCCGAGGTATCTGACCTGCGGATTTATCCTTCAGGAGGGACTGGAGATAAAAACCCTTGAAAGAATAGTTTCATCCATGGCGGATACCGCAAAAGAGGCAGGTGTGAGCATCGTTGCGGGGGATACCAAGGTGACCGAAGGAAGGGGAGGTCTTTTCATAAATACGTCCGGAGTCGGATATGTTCCGGAAGGACGGGATATTTCTGCGGAAAACATCAAAGAAGGGGATGCAGTTATCCTGTCAGGATGCCTTGGAGAGCATCACGCCGCCATATTAAAGAGCCGGATGAACATAAAGAACAATATAATAAGTGATAATGCGCCTCTTGTGTCTATGGTTGAAGCTCTGTTTGAAAACGGCATACATGTACATGCCATGAGGGATGTCACAAGGGGCGGGCTGGCAACGGTCCTTTCGGAAATGGCCGGTACCGCAAAGGCGGGGATAGTCATATATGAGGATAGACTTCCTGAAAATGAAAGTGTCAGGGGGTTCTGTTCACTTTTGGGGCTTGAAACCATCTATATGGGAAATGAAGGAAAAATGATCTTTTTTGTGTCTGAAGATGACACGGAAAGAGCGCTGGATCTGATCAGAAAAGACAGGTACGGAAAAAATGCCGCAGTGATAGGTGAGGTGAAGCAGGCAGAAGACCGCGGAAGTGTACATATGAGAACTTTGACGGGAGGTACAAGGAGGCTTGAGGCCATGACAGGAGAGGGGCTTCCGAGGATATGCTGACCTTCATTATGAAAGAAACGTAACAGGAGGTTTTATTATGAGAAATATCGGTTTTGTGGGAATGGGAAATATGGCTTGTGCGCTTGTTGAAGGTTTCATTGCTTCAAAGGCCGCAGATCCGGAAAAGATCTCCGCGTATGCGCCGCACAGGGACAAACTTTTGGAAAACTGCGAAAAGCTTGGAATAAAGGCGGCAGATGACGTAAAGAGCCTGGTGAGCCGGTCAGACATGATCTTCATTGCCTGCAAGCCTTATCAGATCGAGAGCGCATTAAAGGAGGTTCTCGACATAATAAAGGGGAAGGCTGTCGTATCCATAGCATCGGGATGGGACTTTGATAAATTCAAGAGACTTCTAGGAGACAGTGTGAGAGTGCAGTTTGTGATGCCGAATACACCTGCCATGGTCGGAGAGGGAGTCTTTTTGTTTGAAGAAACAAATTCCCTGACGGAAGAGGAGAGAAAGGATCTGAAAGATCTTTTTTCGTCGATAGGCATGATAGAGGAACTGCCGACACACCTGATGGGGATCGGAGGTGCAGTGAGCGGATGCGGACCGGCTTTTGTTGATCTGATGGCGGAAAGTTATGCAGATGCAGCCGTCAAATACGGAATACCAAGAGCCACGGCATACAGGCTGGTATCAAGGATGATCATGGGATCAGCAAAACTGATCTTTGAATCGGGAAAGCATCCGGGAGAGCTCAAGGATGCCGTCTGTTCCCCGGGAGGAACGACCATACGCGGAGTCGAAGCACTGGAAAAGAACGGTTTCAGGAGCGCCTGCATGGCATCAATAGAAGCGATAATGGATTTTAAGAAATAAAGATAATAACGAAAATTAAAGGATTTTCGGTTGACAGTGTATTATCACCGTGTTATATTTAGGAAACGACGGGTAATATAGTCTTATTTTTTTGCCCTCATTTTCGGGGGTAGCGATGGAGGAGCGTTAACATGCGTACAAGAATAACGCTTGCATGTACCGAGTGCAAGAACAGAAATTATGACACTACAAAGGACAAGAAGACTCATCCTAACAGGATGGAGATAAGCAAGTACTGCAGATTCTGCAAGAAGCACACTCTTCACAAGGAGACAAAGTAAGTCACGGAGGTTTTGTAATGGCTGAATCAGAAGCAAAAAGCACCGGAAAGCTTTCGGGGTTTTTTAAGGGCGTCAAAGCCGAGTTCAAAAAGATAGTATGGCCTGACAGATTGACACTTATGAAGCAGACTGTTGCTGTTGTCGTGGTCTCTATTGTTACGGGAGCACTCATAGCAGTCATAGACAGGGCTCTTCAATATGGTATCAATTTCCTTATCAGGTAATGGAGGAATAAATGGCTGATAAAGAAGCACACTGGTATGTGGCACACACATATTCCGGATATGAAAAGAAGGTCAAAGCCAATATAGAGATGGCCATTGAAAACCGGAACATGCAGGACAGGATACTGGAGGTCCGGGTACCCACCCAGACTGTTATCGAGACAAAGGATAACGGGCAGCGCAAGGAAGTGGAAAAGAAGATGTTCCCGGGCTATGTCCTTGTAAATATGGTGATGGATGATGATACCTGGTATGTAGTCAGAAATACCAGGGGAGTGACGGGATTTGTCGGACCGGGAAGCAAGCCCGTGCCGCTTTCCGACGAAGAGATGAAGCCGCTTGGCATCCATGTTGAGAACATGGCCATCAACTTTGATGTCGGAGATACGGTAATGGTGGTTGCAGGTCCCTGGAGGGATACTGTGGGTCCTATAGCGAGAATGGATACCGGCAAGAGAACGGCGACCATCATGGTAGAGCTTTTTGGCAGGGAAACGCCTGTTGACATCAGTTTTGACCAGATATCTCTCATGAGATGATAAATGACTTTCCGGGTTGCGTCCGGAGAGCCCGTGATCAGGATATATATAAATTTCATTATATATATATAGTGGGAGGGAAGAACTCCACCCGCAAACCACAACCCCGTTTTAACGGGAGAACAAAGGAGGCGCCAGATGGCAAAGAAAGTAGAAGGCTATATCAAACTGCAGATTGAAGCCGGCAAGGCTACACCTGCACCGCCTGTTGGACCCGCTCTGGGTCAGCACGGCGTGAACATCGTTGAATTCACAAAGCAGTTCAACGCAAAGACTGCAGATATGGGCGATGTGCTCATCCCTGTTGTCATAACCGTTTATGCGGACAGAAGTTTCACATTTATCACAAAGACTCCGCCGGCAGCAGTCCTGATCAAAAAGGCCTGCAACATTCAGAAGGCTTCGGGTGTACCGAACAAGACGAAGGTTGCAAAGCTTCCCAAGGACAAGCTGGAAGAGATAGCAAAGACAAAGATGCCCGATCTGAATGCAGCATCGCTGGAGGCAGCAATGAGCATGATAGCCGGTACGGCAAGATCCATGGGTGTTGAGGTCGAAGAATAGGAGGGGTCGATAAATGAAGCACGGAAAGAAGTATGTTGAGGCCGCAAAGGCAATTGACCGTACAAAGCTCTACGAGCCCGAAGAGGCTATGGGCGTTGTAAAAAAGGCGGCTGTGGCAAAATTTGATGAAACCATAGAAGTACACATCAGAACAGGCTGTGACGGAAGGCATGCCGAGCAGCAGATCAGAGGAGCAGTAGTACTTCCTCACGGAACAGGAAGGACAGTCAGGGTTCTGGTATTTGCAAAAGGAGCCAAGCTTGATGAAGCGCAGGCAGCCGGAGCAGATCACGTGGGAGGAGAGGAGCTCATCCCGAAGATCCAGAATGACGGATGGCTTGATTTTGATGTTGTGGTAGCAACTCCTGATATGATGGGTGTTGTGGGACGTCTCGGAAAGGTTCTCGGACCCAAGGGACTGATGCCCAATCCCAAGGCAGGAACCGTTACCATGGATGTGACAAAGGCTATCCAGGATATCAAGGCAGGTAAGGTGGAGTATCGTCTCGACAAGGCGAATATCATCCACGTTCCGGTTGGAAAGGCTTCGTTCACCGAGGAGCAGCTGGTTGATAATTTCAATGCTCTGCTTTCGGCTATCCAGAAGGCAAAGCCGGCTGCACTCAAGGGACAGTATCTGAAGAGCATTTCAGTGGCTCCGACGATGGGACCCGGGGTGAAGGTGAATAATACAAAATACTGATCGTTTTATAATTATTTTATACGGTCTAAAAGTGACGACCCTTGGTTCGTACATGAGTTCTTTCGGGGACGCTTCCGCTCTTGCTATGCCAGATGCGCCAAGCGCATCTAAACGGCATTCAAAATATGCCAAAGGGCATATTTTGCTTCACGCAGCGGTGCTAACCTCGCAAAGGACGCTCGGAAGCACCGGCGCTCTTCGAACGCCCCGCAAGAAGCTCATGTCTCACCAAGGGTCTGATTTTTGTTCAGGAGATGTATGCCTCATCAGGGGTCTGATCTTGTTTGGAGAACTCACGTCTTGTTGGGGAACAGAGCTTGTTTGGAGGGATCTATGCCTTGTCAGGGCTACTCCTGTGGCGGGGCCTGGGTTTCCGGGGCTTCGGCAGGTTGTGCGTCAGGAGCGATGAGGGCGGGATCGACGGCCGGGACATCGGGCTTTGGAGCAGGCTTTGAGCTTGCGGAGGGGGGAAGAGTCTCCCTTCCTTTTGAGGTTTCGGTATAGGTTACAAAACCGGAGTCGTCGATATCGGCGTGATCTGTGGAAAAGCCCCTCATCTGTCTGATGATACGGTTAAATTCCTCACTGCCTTCGTCAAACATGGTGGTGCGGCAGTCCCTTTGCTGGCAGGGGATGAAGCGGAGACTTTTGAGTCCGTCACGGGTTATCACTGCCTGAACGGCACAGTTGTCGAGAGTTTTTGAGTTGAACCAGAAATTTCCCATGCTGTACATAACGGGAACGTTTCCGACATAATCAAATCCCTGCAGAACATGGGGGTGCGCTCCCATGATCAGGTCAGCTCCGGCGGCGGCGTATTTTTCAGCCAGATCCCGCTGGGAAGCTTCAAATTCATTTTTGTTCTCACTTCCCCAATGGACAAAGACAATAACGAAATCGGAATGGGCCTCTGCTTCTTCTATGACACCCAGAAATCTGGCGGGGTCAAGGGTGCGGAGTACTCCGGGCTCGGTTTCCGTTGCTTCCTTTGTATCGGGAGGGGATGTCCTTTCGATCTGCGTGGCACATACTATTCCTATCTTCATACCGCCGGCGATGAAGTAGACCGGTTTTGAGGCTTCTTCGATATTGTGACCCGCGCCCACATAGGGGATACCTTCGCTGTCCAGAGTGTCAAAGGTGTCGAGCAGGGCGTCTTTTCCATGGTCGTAGGCGTGATTGTTTGCAAGTCCCACTATATCAACACCCATATCGGTAAGATAATGAACGGTAGATGGCGGAGCGCGGAAGGTGAATTTTTTTCCGGCTGTGGGAGTACCGCGGTCACTGTATGGAAATTCATTGTTCAGCATGCAGATATCCGAATCGCGAAGAAGAGACAGCAGACCGGGAGACAGGGCTGCCGATATATCTCCGCCCCGGGACCGCAGGGCATTCATGTTTGCGTATCCTGTGTCAAAATCAATATCGCCGCCGAAGACGATGGTGACCTCTCCGGGAGTTTTCACGCTCTTTGTGTATACACCGTTCTCCGGGATATCTTCTTCTGTCAGTACATAACCCTCAAAAGAGTTTTCCTCAGCGCCATCTTCTGATACGGTTTCCGTTTCGACGGCAGCGGGAGCGGTCTCCACGGTGGTCATGGCCGGTATTTCAACAGGCTTTGCAGCCTCCGGTTCCTGTGCCTGTTCAGCAGCCGGTCCATCACTGCTCCCCGGGATCATATCCTTTAGATCCTCCGGCAGGGAACAGCCTGCCAGCATAACAGATATCAGTATGGTAAGTATCAATAATGTGAAATGTTTCATTTTGTCACTCCTGATCGTATTAGTCGAAATCCCGGAACGGAAGCTGACAACTGTTTTCGAACAATCAGCCCGTCGAGCTTAGCAAAGCGGAGCCTTATAAACCGTCGAGTACGCTGTCTGAGCGTTTTTTGCGAAGACCCGCGGCGGAGACGGTTTTGTAATAAGGCGATCGCTGAGCTTAGCGAGATCGGAGCCGTTCGAAAACAGTTGTCAGTTCCGTTAAATAGATATATAAAAGATTAACATATTTAACCGTGTTATTCCACTTGACATCTCATCTGACCTTGTGGTAATGTAATTTTCGCTTGTGAAAGCAAAGCCGAAGACAGCAGGTGCGGGAGACCGCGTAAGAACAAAAACGCCTGCCGAGGATACAAAAGAAACTGACTCTTTTATGATCCCTGCCTTTGGTGCGGGGATTTTTTCGGCTTATAATCTGTAGAAAAGGAGGAAAAGCGATGGCAAAGGTAGAACTTAAAGCACCGGTTATCGAAGAGATATCCGGAAGGATCAAGGATGCAAAAGCAGCCGTTCTCGTAGATGCCATAGGACTCACTGTTGAGCAGGATACCAGACTGCGCAGACAGCTCCGTGAGGCCGGCGTATCATACAAGGTATACAAGAATACCATGTTGAAGCGCGCATTTGAGGGAACAGATTTTGAAAAGCTTGATCAGCTTCTTGAAGGTCCCTCGGCACTTGCGGTAGCAACCGATGATGTGACGGCGCCTGCAAGAGTTATCGTAAAATTTGCAAAGGAAGCAGACAAGCTTGAGGTCAAGGGCGGAGTTATCGAAGGCGAGTATTATGATGCAGACAGCATCAAGCAGCTTGCAAGCATCCCTTCAAGGGAAGAGCTCCTCTCGAAGTTCCTTGGAAGCATCCAGTCGCCTGTCGCCAATTTTGCGCGTGTTATCAATCAGATAGCGCAAAAGAAGGAAGAAGGCGGAGACGCTGCAGCAGAAGCGCCTGCCGAGGCACCTGCCGAAGAGGCAAAGACAGAAGCACCTGCTGAGGCACCTGCTGAAGAGGCAAAGGCAGAAGCACCTGCTGAGGAAGCAAAGGCAGAAGCACCTGCGGCTGAAGAAAAGCCTGCAGAATGAGAAGTAGTTTGATCAATATAGGAGGAAATGGAAAATGGCAAAGTTAACAAAAGAAGAAATCATTGATGCTATAAAGGAACTCTCTGTTCTTGAACTCAACGACCTGGTAAAGGCCTGTGAGGAAGAGTTCGGCGTATCAGCTGCAGCAGGTGTTGTGGTAGCATCAGGCGGAGCAGCAGGCGGAGATGCAGCTGCCGAGGAGAAGACAGAGTTTGATGTTGAGCTCACAAGCGCAGGTCCCAACAAGATCAAGGTCATCAAGGTTGTCCGCGATGTGACCGGTCTTGGACTGAAGGAAGCAAAAGAGCTGGTTGAGGGAGCTCCCAAGATCGTGAAGGAAGCAGCCGACAAGGCTACTGCAGAGGATATCAAGAGCAAGTTCGAGGCAGAGGGAGCTCAGATCACTCTTAAATAAGTCAGAGAAGTTTCGGGCAGCAAAGTAAAAATAATAGTTGACGACCAATAAAAGCTTGTGTTACCATGTAGAATGCGCTATTGTGGTGGCACAGGCTTTATTGTGCCCGAAAATACCGAAAAACCGCGATAGATGGGTACTTAACAACTTTATAGAACGGGGTGAAATGTGAATGGAAAAAAACAGAATACGTCCGGTTTATAGTGGGAAGAACCTTAGAATGAGCTATCAGCGCCAGAATGAGGTGCTCGGGATGCCCGACCTCATCGAGGTGCAGAGAGATTCATACAACTGGTTCATAAATGAAGGACTCAGGGAAGCCTTTGAGGACATCTCTCCCATTACAGACTACAGTGGCAACCTCAGTATGGATTTTGTTGATTATCATCTTTGCAGGGACAAGACAAAGTATTCCATTGAAGAGTGCAAGGCAAGGGATGCCACGTATGCGGCCCCTCTGAAGGTGACAGTGCGTCTTCGCAATGCCGCCAAGCCGGAGCAGGATATGGTCGATCAGGAGATATTTATGGGAGATCTCCCGATCATGACGGATACAGGCACGTTTGTGATAAACGGTGCCGAGAGAGTCATAGTAAGCCAGCTTGTCCGTTCCCCCGGTATTTATTATGGAATAGATCACGACAAGATAGGAAAGAAGCTGTATTCATGTACGGTCATTCCCAACAGGGGAGCATGGCTTGAATATGAGACGGATTCCAATGATGTATTTTATGTGAGAGTGGATCGTACGAGGAAGGTTCCGGTAACGGTCCTTGTTCGTGCGCTCGGACTTGGAACAAATGAGGAGATCCTTGATTATTTCGGCGATGTGCCCAAGATAACGGCTTCCTTTGCAAAGGATCCCTCCGATAATGAAAAAGACGGTCTCCTGGAGCTGTACAAGAAGATCCGTCCCGGAGAGCCTCTGGCAGAAGAAAGCGCCAGATCCCTCATAGAAGGAATGTTTTTTGATTCCAGGAGATATGATCTGGCAAAGGTCGGAAGATACAAGTTCAACAAGAAGCTGATGCTCAAAAACCGTATAGCAGGCCACGTTCTTGCAGAGGATGTAAAGGATCCCGCAACCGGAGAGATAGTCAAGCTTCCCGGAAGAAACGGTATCAAGGCAAAGGCCGGAACGGTAGTCACAAGGGAACTGGCTGATGAAATCCAGGACTGTGCCGTTCCGTACGTCATGATCCAGACCGAGGAAAGAAACGTAAAGGTTATTTCCTCAATGATGGTCAACATCGAGCATTACATTGAGTTCCCCAAGGGAGAGACACCCAGGGATTTCGGCGTGACGGAGCTCGTTTATTATCCCGTTCTCGACCAGCTGATGGAGGAAAATGAGACTCCTGAGGCATTGAAGGATGCGATAAAGAAGAATATCTCCGAACTGATCCCCAAGCACATAACAAGGGAGGATATCTTTGCATCCATAAACTACAATATGCACCTTGAGTACGGAATCGGAAACAAGGATGATATCGACCACCTCGGAAACAGAAGGATCAGAGCAGTTGGAGAGCTTCTCCAGAATCAGTA
>JAFSWJ010000144.1 GCA_017444545.1 Lachnospiraceae bacterium | reverse complement strand
TGGCTGGTCTTGAGCAGCTGATACAGTACATCAAGGAACTGAGATTTGAAAAGGAAGACATCGATTATCTCCGCTCCCTGAATATATTCCGTGAGGACTTCCTCGAATACCTGAAAAGCTTCAGGTTCACGGGCACCATCTACTCGATCCCGGAGGGCGAGGTGATCTTTCCGAGAGAGCCAATAGTAAAGGTCATCGCTCCCATCATGCAGGCCCAGCTTGTGGAGACAGCGATATTAAACATCATAAACCACCAGTCACTGATCGCCACAAAGACCTCTAGGGTCTGCTTTGCCGCAAAGGGTGACGGTGTGATGGAATTTGGTTTGAGACGCGCCCAGGGACCGGATGCCGGAACCTATGGCGCAAGAGCTGCAATGATCGGAGGATGTATCGGCACCTCAAATGTTCTGTGCGGACAGCTCTTTGATGTTCCGGTGAAGGGCACAAATGCTCACTCCTGGGTCATGAGCTTTCCGGATGAGCTGACAGCCTTCAGGAAATACGCCGAGATCTATCCCGATGCCTGCCTGCTCATAGCAGATACCTACGATTCCTTAAAAAGCGGTGTCCCCAACGCCATCAAGGTGTTTCAAGAGCTGAAAGAAAAAGGAATACATCCGAAGCAGTACGGAGTCAGATTTGATTCCGGCGACCTTGCCTACCTTTCAAAAAAAGCCAGAAAGATGCTTGATGAAGCAGGCTTCCCCGATGCCATCATCTCAGCAAGCAACGATCTGGATGAGTTTCTCATAGATTCCCTCAAGACTCAGGGTGCCATGATAACCAGCTGGGGTGTGGGCACGAACCTCATCACCTCAAAGGACTGGCCTGCCTTTGGCGGAGTTTACAAGCTTGCGGCAGTGAAGGCAAAGGACGGTTCCTTCATACCAAAGATCAAGCTTTCGGAAAACAGTGAAAAGATCACAAACCCGGGCAACAAAAAGATCTACAGGGTCTATGATGAGGAGGGCAAGGTCAAGGCCGATCTCATCTGTCTTGAGGATGAGACCTTCAGCGAAAAGGAAGACCTGCTCCTCTTTGATCCCCAGGAGCCCTGGAAAAAGACTTATCTGAAGCCCGGCCAGTTCACCCTCAGAGAGATCATGATCAAGGTATTTGATGAAGGAAAATGCGTATACGATTCCCCTTCCGTCATGGAGATGCGGGAATTCTGCAAAAAAGAACTGGACACTCTCTGGGATGAGACCAGGAGACTTGTCAATCCACACAATATACATGTGGATCTGTCCAGAAAACTCTATGATATGAAGATAAACCTTTTGAACGAAATGTCCGTGGAGGGAAAGACCTTCTCATAAAGGATCAGCTTACAAGGATCTGCATTTTCTCAAGGACCTCGTCAACCATGTCGATGAGGTCCTTTTTTTCTTCCTTTATCTCATAGACAAAATACGGCTTTCCCTTTGTCCGAAATGTCATCCTGCCTTCAAAGCTGTCAAGCATGGGAGCTATGGCTGCGGGATCGATCCTTGCATTCATGAACATATCAAATCTGATATGATCCTTTCTTACCTCCATCTTTTCGATGTAGAGCCTGTGTGCCTTTGAACGCAGCAGCGCTATCCTGATCAGGTTCTTTGCGCTGGCGGGGATCTTTCCGAACCTGTCGACAAGCTCATCTTCCATATCGGAAGCCTCCTCCTTTGATCCGACGGAAGCTATCCTCTTGTACAGATCCAGCTTGATATTCTCATTTCTGACATAGGTATTTGGAATAAAAGCGTCCACATCCATGTCAAGGAAGGTGGAAAACTCGGGAGGAGTCTCCTCTCCCTTTTCCTGCCTGATGGCACTGTCCAGCATCCTGCAGTAGAGATCGTAACCCACCTCCTCCATATGACCGGACTGCTCGGCCCCGAGTACATTGCCTGCTCCCCTGATCTCCAGGTCCTTCATGGCTATTCGGAATCCGGATCCCAGATCCGTGAACTCCCTGATGGCGGCAAGCCTCTTTTCCGCCGTCTCCCTCAAAAGCTTGTCCCTTTTGTACATTAGAAAAGCATAACTTGTCCTGTTGGATCTGCCGACCCTTCCGCGCAGCTGATAGAGCTGCGCCAGCCCCATCCTGTCGGAATCATGTATTATCATGGTATTAACATTGGGGATGTCCAGACCCGTTTCTATTATGGTAGTGGATACGAGGACATCGATATCCCCGTTGATGAAATCAAGCATGATGTTTTCAAGGCGCCTCTCCTCCATCCTGCCGTGGGCGTATTCCACCGTGGCATCCGGTACGAGAGTCCTGATGCGGGCCGTGATATCGGCGATGTCATTTATCCTGTTGTAGACATAGTAGACCTGTCCGTTGCGGGCAAGCTCACGGTTTATGGCCTCTCTGACTGTCTCGTCGCTGTACTCCATCACAAAGGTCTGGATGGGAAGCCTGTCCTCGGGTGCCTCCTCCAAAAGGCTCATATCCCTGATGCCGACCAGAGACATGTGAAGCGTCCTGGGGATGGGCGTTGCGGTGAGAGTCAGCACATCCACATTT
>JAFSWJ010000013.1 GCA_017444545.1 Lachnospiraceae bacterium | reverse complement strand
GTATATCATTGTCTTTGTCTGATGCTTGAGGAGAGATTTTTCGGAACGGCAAACTGATTTCTTTTCAGATTGTTGAGACAGTATCTCCTGTTCTCCACCACCGGCAGGGCCTTTGCAAGAAAAGACCTGATCCTGAAGGCAAAAAGACCCCGGCGGTACCTTCCGTCCTTTATCAGCTTTCCGTCATGTTCTATCCTGTACAGCTCCTCAAAATGAAGATCGGATCTGGCATTTGAGACCCCTTCCCTGTCGCATACCGCAACAAAAAGATTCATATGAAGAAATCTCCTGCCATCGGAAAACAGCCTCAAAAGCTGCTCGTGATCCCCCGCTATCCTGTATGAAGTGTCAAATCTGTATTCCCGAAGGGCCTCTTTGCCGTAAAAGCAGGACTGGTGTCCCACAGAGATCCTGTCTTCCTCCCTGTCAGCAAAGTGCAGCTGCGGAAAAAAGCACAATTTCATGGTATATACCGTATTTCCAAAATACACATCAGCCTTTTCATCAAAATACAGGGATGCATCCCTGATGACATTTTCATCAAAAAACCTGTCACCGGCGTTCATGAAAATGATCTGATCACCTGATGCAAGTTCTGCAGCCCGGTTCATGGCATCATAGATACCGCCGTCCTTTTCGGTCACGTGTACGGTCTTTATTCTTTCGTTTGTAATACTTTTAAGGACATTTTCGACTACCTCATTTGTCCTGTCAGTGGAGCCGCCGTCCTTTATGATATATTCGATATCTGCATCTTTTTGGGACAGGACACTTTTCATCGTCTCTTCTATGCAGTTTTCACTGTTCAGGCATACCGTGATCACAGATACCATGTCATTCACCCTTTATCAGTTCATAAAGCTTTTTTGCCGTTGCATCCCAGCTGTAGTTTTCCATGATGAAATTCCTGTCATCCCTGATTTTCTTTTCCCAGTCCGTACCGGCTTTTGCCGCCTCTGTTATCTCCCGGGCCCATTTCAGGACCTCAAAGCCTTCGATGATCCTTCCTGCGTCTTCATTGTACAAAAGATCATACGCCAGCGGCACATTGTCCGAGATCAAAAGATAGTCACCAAAGCTCAAAGCCTCCGGCAGAACAAAACCAAAGCTTTCCCACTTTGACGGGAGCACAAAGATCTTTGCCTCCTCGTATTCCGAAAAAAGCCTCTCCTTGTCGGTTATCTCTCCCAACAGGACTATCCTGTCCTTTAAGAAAGGATATCTTAAAACGGTATCTTCAACCTTCTCTTTAACCTCATCCGTGTATGATCCGATCAGTCTCAGCTCCAGATCATGCTCCGGTGCCGAGGCTGCAAAAGCATCGATGAGAAACGCGGTGTTCTTTGGCGGAGTTCCCAGCTTTCCGACGGTTATGATCCGGTTCTTTTTTTTCGAATGATCGGGATCTCTGTTTTCCGGAACGTATATTCCATTTGTAATAAATGCAATATCCTCACCGGTCTCCCGGCAGAACTCACCCACAAGCTTTGTTGTCTCTCCGGAAACGATATCGGCAAGCTTCAGTGTCTTTCTCTTGATAAAGGCTCTCGGGTCTTTTTTCCTGATCTTTTGCAGCTCCGCCGGTCCCAGGTCGAGCTTCAGATAGATCTTTGATCCCTTTTTCAGATATCTCTTTGCAGCCAGGCAGTACAGAAAGGAGGACAGATTCAGGTGATAGATGTTCAGAACATCGATCCTGTCAGCATTCTTTCTGATGAAATTAACACCGTCTATACACTTGCCGAGACTTTTTTTCAGGAACACCATCTTTGCATGTTCCATCCTTGTTCCGGCATAAGGGTATTCCCCGTTTTTGTATGTGACAATATGGGATCTGATCTCAGGGTAGTTTTTTGCAAGGGTCTCGGGTATCATCCCGACATCCTTCAAAAGATGTGCATTTTCAGTTCTGGTAAAGAGAGTATAAAATTCCATCGATCCCGCGGGCAGATCCGCTTACTTGTCTTCTCCGCCTATCTCCATCCGGCGTATACGGAACTGCACATCCTCCAGCAGCTTTCTGTTTGCGGCTATGATATCCGCCTGCAGCCCCAGTATGAAGGTCATGAATCCCATCATCACCAGCATTGAAGCCACGACCAGGGACTGGATATGCCCCATTCCGTTGCCCTTTGCAAAGAATATCAGGAACCTGATTATCATCACCGCTCCTATACCAAAGGGGATGCTTCCGCATATGAGAAAGAACACCAGCGGCTTGTACATCATGAACGCCCTTATTATGGTGAGCATGGATTTTTTGATATAACCACCCATGCTG
>JAFSWJ010000143.1 GCA_017444545.1 Lachnospiraceae bacterium | reverse complement strand
GGGACACAGATACGTCCCCTGTCCCATTCAAACTGGGACACAGATACGTCCCCTGTCCCACAGGGGGCACTTGACATAATATAGGAAGAAGTGGCATAATTCATTAGTATTTCCATGTTTACTTTTAGAGAGAGGACTTTGATGAATCAGCCTGTTACCTTAAAGGGAGTTAAATCCGGTATAATACTGAAGCTTTCGGATGAAGGAGATTTTGAAAAGCTCCTGCCCGAGATAGAAAAGAAGTTCAAGGAAAGTGCTTCTTTCTTTGGAAACAGACACATGATCCTTTCCATCGAGGGAAGGGACGTGGACGATATGGAAGCCGGGGAGATCCTGGAGCTTCTGGTGAAGCATACCAGGCTCAAGGTCGACACCATCATGGTGCAGGACAGGGTATTGGAGGACAAGTTCCAGGCCATACTCGGAGACGATCCCAGGCATGAGATAGAGATCGCAAGGCTTCGAAAGGATAATGCGGTTCTTTTGAAAGCCATAGGCCAGCTCACGGCAGCTCTTGATCCCATGAACATCCAGATCCACAAGGGAACGCTGCGCGGCGGCACCGATATAGAAGCATTGGGAAGTGTGATGATCCTCGGCGATGTAAAGCCGGGAGCAACCGTCACGGCCGGAGGATCGATTTTTGTCATGGGAGCGCTGCAGGGAACCGCCGATGCCGGTGCCTACGGCGATGCGGAGGCTTTTATTATGGCCTTTAACATGGATCCCATGCAGGTGAGGATCAGCGATGCCATCGCGATCTCGCAGGAAAAGACCGGCAAGAGACGCAGGGGCTTCATGAGACACAAGGACATAGTGATCCCGGAGGTTGCGTCCATAGTTGACGGGCACATCGTCATTCAGGATTTTGACAGCACCTTCATCAAGAGTACTCCTTTCTTTAATAAAAACAAAAAGGTGACCGGCCCCCTGATGGAAGAAACCACAGCGGATATCCTTGCTTCCATGGAGCAGAGCGCTGCCGCTGAGAGCATACTTCCCGCAGAGGATGAAGAACCCGAGATAGATTTCACGGGACAGACCGATCTTTCCGAAAAGGAGACGGCAAAGGAAGAGTCCGCTGTCAAACCTGACGTGAAGGAAGATGATCAGATAAAGGAGCCTGTTTCAAAGCCGCCCGTATCAAAGAGACCGGTATCAAAGACTCCGGCATCAGATGCGCCGGCTTCAGAGGCACCCGCAGAGGATAAAAAGAGCAAAGCAAAGGCTGTAAAGGCAGCGAAGCCTGCAAAGAAGAGCAGGAGCAGCAAACGCCCCGGCCTGACAAGATAGATATACAGTAAATTTAGTTACGGAGGTTTAATAAATGGGAGAAGTAATAGTCATCACATCCGGAAAGGGCGGAGTCGGCAAGACGACGACCACCGCGAATATCGGGACCGGCCTGGCAAAGCTTGGAAAAAAGGTCGTGCTCGTTGATACGGATATAGGACTGAGAAATCTGGATGTGGTATTGGGGCTTGAAAACAGGATAGTCTACAATCTCGCTGATGTTGTGGAGGAAAACTGCAAGCCGAAGCAGGCGCTCATCAAGAGCAAAAAGACGGAAGGGCTTTACCTTCTCCCTGCAGCACAGACAAGGGACAAGAGCAGCGTGACTCCCGAGCAGATGAAGGATCTGGCAAAGGAGCTTAAAAAGGATTTTGATTATGTCTTCATGGACTGTCCGGCAGGTATTGAGCAGGGCTTCAAAAACGCCATCGCCGGCGCAGACAGGGCTCTCATAGTGACAACCCCAGAGGTTTCGGCAGTCAGGGATGCGGACAGGATCATTGGTCTGCTTGAAGCAAACGAGATGTCGGATACAAAGCTCATCGTAAACCGTTTGAGACCCGACATGGTCAGGGAAGGAAATATGATGTCGGCTGATGATGTGGTGGAGGTTCTTGAGATCGGTCTCATCGGAATAGTTCCTGATGATGAGAACATCGTCATAGCAACCAACAACGGCGAGCCTCTGGCGGGTGATGATTCCCTGGCGGGAAAGGCATATATGAATATCTGTCGCAGGATAATGGGTGAGGATGTAGGCTTCCTTGACCTCAACAAGAAGGGCTTTTTCGCAAGGCTCTTCGGCAGGTAGGGGGTGACAGCATGAGATTTTCGGATCTGTTCAGAAAAAGGGGTTCCTCGGATGTGGCAAAGGACAGGCTCAAGCTGGTGCTGGTATCGGACCGTTCCTCCTGCTCACCCGAGATCATGGAAAAGATCAAGAATGATATCATAGAGGTGCTTTCAAAATATGTTGAGATCGACAAGGAGGGCCTTGATATCAAGATCACCCAGATGGAAAATGATGAAGGTGCGGACAAGTCCTCGCCGGCGCTCTACGCAAACATACCGATCAAAAACATGAAGGGGCAGAGCAAGAAAGATTAATTTTTTTGTGGGACAGGGGACGTTTCTCTGTCCCACTTTTATGTTAAGTGAAACTGCAAAGAAAACGGTGCCGGCATGGCAAATGCTGGTTAACATAAAACTGGGACACAGAAACGTCCCCTGTCCCAAAAACTGGGACACAGAAACGTCCCCTGTCCCACACGTGTGTTATGGATCTTTTTGAGTATATGAAGGAAAACAAACTGAAGACGGAGTCACCGCTGGCGGCAAGGCTCAGGCCCGAAACCCTTGATGAGATCGTCGGGCAGGAGCACATCGTCGG
>JAFSWJ010000142.1 GCA_017444545.1 Lachnospiraceae bacterium | reverse complement strand
CGTGTAACAAAATAGGATCATATGAACAAAAAAATTCTGAAAACAGTATTTTTCTTGCTTTTAACGGCAGTACTTTCGGTACTGCCGTTAAAGTGCGTATATGCGGATGGAGTTCACAAGGAAGAATTCATGAATGACGATGCCATCATATCCGTCAGCATCGATCCGGATTTTACCTATGTCGGGAACCGCGCTTATTATGGATGTGTCAATCTGGAATCAGTCGTGATACCTGAGGGTGTGACAAGGATAGGAGAGAGCGCCTTTGCCATGTGTCCGAACCTTTCCTATGTCCGTATCCCTTCAACCGTCAAGACCATAGAGCCCGGGGCCTTTGCCGGAGATACGGCCCTTTCTTCCCTTGATATCTCACCTTATAACGACAATTTCATACTGAACAACGGCGTGCTCTACGACGATCAGGTAAAAAAAGTGATCTCTTTTCTTCCGGGAAACGGCCGTGTGGTCTATCATATGCCTGATTCCGTGAAGACTATATATAATTATGCTTTCTGGGGGAATCCGACTATTGAAAAGGTTGTCTGTTCAAAACAGGTCACCACGATCTCGCCCTATGATTTCGCCTATTGCTCCGGACTGAAGTATGTCTATATGCCCTCCTTCATAAAATCCGTACAGGAATATGCATTCAGGGACTGCAAAAATCTGGAATACCTTTACTTCGGCTACAAAAATGTTGCCATAGACGATACTGCATTTTATAACTGTGGCGGAGATTATTCCACTGTAAGCGGAGCAAATGCTGATACCTTTAATGCCAAATTTGATTACGGTCCCGAGCTTGAAAAGGCTGAAGTTATACTGACATCCTCAGGCAGGGGAAAAAGTACCTCAGGTAATTCTGCCTCCGGAAACTCTGCCTCGGGCAATTCCGCTTCCGGTAATTCTGCTTCATTTGGAAGCGGGTTGATATCGGGTTCGGGATCTCAGGCATCATCAGTCGGAAAGTGGGATCCTGATACCACGACCTATGTCACAAGAAACCCGTATATCAAATCGGCAGTTGACAGACTGTCGCAGAGGCTTCGCAGTACCGGGATCAATCCGGATTATAATATAAGCAGATATTTTGGTCCCCTGATAAACCTGCCTCAATAGAAAATAAAGCGCGAAAAGCGACTTTTTTGATAAAGGAGAAACCAATGGAAAAGATCAAAATGACAACACCCCTTGTAGAGATGGACGGAGATGAGATGACCAGGATCCTCTGGCAGTATATCAAGGATGACCTGATACTGCCCTATGTGGATCTGAAGACCGAGTATTATGACCTGGGCCTGAAACACGGGGATGAAACCGACGATCAGGTTACCATCGATTCGGCAAATGCCACCCTGAAATACGGTGTTGCAGTCAAGTGTGCGACCATCACTCCCAATGCGGACAGGGTAAAGGAATATGACTTAAAGGAAATGTACAAAAGCCCCAACGGTACGATCAGGGCTATCCTTGACGGAACGGTTTTCCGCGCACCCATAAAGGTTAACGGCATAGAGCCCAATGTGAAAAGCTGGAAAAAGCCCATTACCCTTGCCCGTCATGCCTACGGTGATGTTTACAAAAATTCCGAGATGAAGATAGACGGGCCAGGAAAGGCAGAACTAGTCTTTACCGGTGCGGATGGAAAGGAAGTCCGTCAGACAATCTTTGATTTTGCAGGTCCCGGCATCATCCAGGGACAGTACAATACCGATGCATCGATAGAAAGCTTTGCAAAATGCTGCTTTGAATATGCCCTTTCCACAAAGCAGGAGCTTTGGTTTGGTGCAAAGGATACTATCTCAAAGAAGTATGATGCAAGGTTCAGGGATATCTTTAATGAGACCTTTGAAAAGGAATACAAAGAAAAGTTTGAAAAGGCAGGTATCACCTATTTCTACACCCTTATAGATGATGCGGTTGCCCGTGTCATGAAGTCCGAAGGCGGCTTTATATGGGCCTGCAAAAACTACGACGGTGATGTGATGAGCGACATGGTATCAAGTGCCTGCGGATCTTTGGCTCTCATGACCAGTGTCCTGGTATCACCAAAAGGAGTTTATGAATATGAGGCAGCTCACGGAACCGTGCAGCGTCATTATTATAAGCATCTTAAAGGTGAGGAGACCTCCACAAACCCTGTTGCGACCATCTTTGCATGGAGCGGTGCTTTCAGGAAAAGAGGAGAGTTTGACAACAATCAGGCTTTGATGGATTTTGCGGACAGACTTGAAAAGGCGACCCTCTCAACCATAGAGAGCGGCTATATGACAAAGGATCTGGTGCACCTGACCACCATGAAGGACATACATACCCTGAATACAGAAGATTTCATCAAAAAGATTGCGGAAAATATGTGAAGATTTACGAGCCCTCGGACAGTTTTTCCCATCGTCCGTAGAGAGTTTCAAGCTTTGAGGCTATATCATCAAGTTTATCTGTGAGCTCCGTGCACTTTGATACATCGGTTGCGATGTCATCATGTGTGAGGAGCTCATTTATTTCGTTTTGACGGGTCTCGAGAGAGTTTATATCCTCCTCGCATTTTTTCAGGTCTCTTTCAAGCTTCTGCAGCCGGGCTTTTTCAGCCTTTTGCTGCTCCCACTCGTTTTTATTATCAGAGGATGCATCATCAGGTTTTGAAGCATCCTTTGCATCGGCTGAATCCTGAAGAAGAAGCTGCGCCTTCTTTTCCACATAATAATCGTAGTTTCCGACATAATTTATGACAATATTTGTATCACTTCCGGGAGCTTTTGTCAGATCAAGGATCCTGGTCGCCACGGAATTGATGAAGTATCTGTCATGACTGACGAAAAAGACGGTGCCTTCATATTCGTTGAGAGCGTTTTCCAGTAT
>JAFSWJ010000141.1 GCA_017444545.1 Lachnospiraceae bacterium | reverse complement strand
AGCGATCTCTACGAAAAGACATTGTCAAATATGATGGAATGCAAGAGCAGGGGCGCGTATCTCATGGGGCTTACGGCCTACGGAAAATATGATGTCGAGGATTCGGTGAACTTTGCGGTCTATATACCAAAGGTTGATGAACATTTCTCCGGAAGCCTTGCCATCATACCGCTGCAGCTTCTGGGATATTACTTGAGTGTTTCAAAGGGTCTTGATGTGGACAAACCGAGAAATCTCGCAAAGAGTGTTACGGTGGAGTAAACATTGTCGCCGGGTTAAGTGACCTGCCGGAGCAATGGCAATAAACCCGGAAGCTTTGGATATTAACAGGAGGAAATGATATGAACAAAAAGGAAGTGCTCAGACTTATCGAGGAAGAGGGAGTGGAATTTGTCAGGCTCCAGTTTACGGATATATACGGGAATCTCAAAAACATAGCCGTCACTCCGGATCAGATGGAAAAGGTTTTTGCAAACAGATACTCATTTTACGGCGCGGCTGTTTTCGGTAATATGTACGAGTATGACGACAAGCTCTACCTGTATCCGGATATCGACACCTTTTCGATCCTCCCCTGGAGACCCCAGCAGGACAAGGTTGCAAAGATCCTCTGCGATGTCTGCGATGCGGACGGAAAGCCCTTTGAATGCAGCACCAGATACATCCTTTCAAAGGCCGTGGATGAGGCCGCAAAAAAAGGCTATACCATGGTGGTGGATCCCGAGTGCGAGTTCTTTCTCTTTCACATGGATGAGAACGGTCTGCCCACAACGACCTCTCACGAGAGAGCCGGCTACATGGATGTGGGACCCGTGGACTTCGGCGAGAATGCCAGGAGGGATATAGTGCTCATGCTGGAGGATATGGGCTTTGAGATCGAATCCTCCCACCATGAGTTTGCCCCCGCCCAGCACGAGATAGATTTCAGGGAGGATGATGCCATGAGGATGGCTGATTCCATCCAGACCTTCAAATTTGCTGTCAGATCCATCGCCAAAAGATTCGGCATGTATGCCACCTTCATGCCAAAGCCCCGTCAGGATGAGGCGGGTTCCGGCATGCATATCAACCTGAAGCTTTTAAAGGATGGCAGGAACGTTTTTATTACGGATGATAATAAGACCGCCGATGAAGCATTGTGGTTTGTGGGAGGGATCATGGCACACGCCAGGGCTCTCTGTGCCATCGCCGATCCTACGGTAAATTCCTACAAAAGACTGCTGTCGGGACCTATGGCGCCCGGGCGCATCACCTGGGCGGATCACGGTGAGAAGGCACTGGTCGTGATCAACAGGGAAAAGGAGGATATCAAGATAGAACTCAGATTTCCCGACGGATCGGCAAATCCCTATATCCTCTTTGCGGCCTGCATGGCAGCGGGGATCGACGGTATCGAAAAAAAGACTTCGCCCGGACCGTCTCTGGATGAGGCAGGAAATGAGGAATTTTCGGAGCTGCCGGAGGATCTGAAGGAAGCCATTGGCGAGCTTGAAAAGGATGCCGTTGTAGAGGGCGCCCTGGGAGAGGCTTTTGCGGACATCTACAAAAAGGTCAAGCGTGACGAATGGAGGAGCTTTATCAGCGAGGTCACACCCTGGGAGATCGATAATTACCTTCGCAGGATCTGACATTAAGGAACGCTTTTATTATAAGGAGAATCAATGGGCGCGATCCTGGTTGCTATGGCAAAGCACGAAGACTCGGGCCGGATAGCTGATATCATCAGAAAAAGCGGGATAGGGGAAGAGATCTTTTTGTGCGACACCGGATCGGAGGTGCTGCGAAGGATCGAGGACATGGAGGTAAGCCTTGTGGTGTGCACGAGAAGGCTGAAGGATATGGGCTATGAGGAATTGTTTGATTATCTTCCCTCCGGCGTCAGTATGCTGCTTTTGACAAAAAACACCGAAACAGAATTGTTTTCGAGTAATATAATAGTGCTGCAGATCCCTTTCAAGACCGGGGATCTCATCAGCAGCATCGGAATGCTGGTACCTTTGGTATACAGGAGGAAAAGGAAAAGGCCTGCCCTGCGGTCGGAGGGTGACAATGACACCATAGACAGGGCAAAGCGCCTTTTGATGGACAGGAACAATATGACGGAGCCCGAGGCCTACAGGTATCTGCAAAAAAACAGCATGGACATGGGAAGGTCCCTTGTGGAGACTGCGGACATGATCCTGGCTTTGATATAGGATCTTCCTATAACGTATGATGAGAAACAACTATTGGACGGTCTGCGGGGTGCTGTGGAAAAATATAATGAACACTATTTTCCTGATTCCATCGAAACGCTGAGGTCATACATGAAAAAAATAGGGATTGTCGGAAAACGCAGCGATTTTCACAACGGAAATTATTATGATGCTGTCGAATCCTGCGGGGCGCAGACACAGGTCCTGGATCTTTACGGGGGAACGGAGAGCGTCCGGGAGCTTGACGGGATCATACTTCCCGGGGGAACGGATGTCAACCCGGCTCTCTACCATGAGGGTAATACAGACAGCAGGGAACTGAATAAAAGGCTTGACTGGTTCGAACTGGCTGTGCTTTCAGAGGCGGTCAAATACCGGATACCGGTTTTGGGGATCTGCAGGGGACACCAGATCATAAATGTCTTTTTCGGAGGGAGCCTCATTCAGAATGTGGATCACTGTGAGACCCACGATTATCATAAAGACCGGACGGATAATGTTCACGGCAGCCGGATAGAGCCGGGCACCTTTCTGCATGAGATATTCGGCACGGACAGGATCAGCATCAACAGCGCACATCATCAGGCGGTGCACCGTCTCGGAGAAGGACTGGCAGCGGCGCAGTACAGTGATGACGGCCTCATCGAGGCGATCTGGCATGAAAGACTTCCGGTCTTCGGCGTGCAATGGCACCCGGAGAGGATGTGTCTGAAAAATGCCAGAAGCGATACGGCAGACGGACTTACGGTTTTCAGGTTTTTTGTGGACCGTGTTGCAGGCAGCAGCCTGTGGGAAGGTTTTGGACAAAGTAAAAAAGACCTCATAGAGTATTATATTTAAGGAGGTTTTTATGCCGATCAGGATAAAAAATGATCTGCAGCTGAAGCAGATACTTGAAAGCGAAAACGTTTTTATTATGGATGAGACCAGGGCCGAGCATCAGGATATCCGGCCGGTGGATATAGCGGTATTAAACCTTGATCCCGACCGTGAGGATGCGGAGATATCCCTGCTGAGGGCACTTTCAAATACCCTGCTGCAGGTAAATGTCACCCTTCTTTTGCCGGAAGGGGTTATGGTGGGCGGTCTGCCTGAAAACAGGTTGAATACGGAATACAAAAGGCTTTTCGGGGTCAGTAAAAAATGCTTTGACGGCCTTGTCATCACGGGAGAGGCGGATGCGGGAACAGGGATAAATGATTTTCTTGACTGGTCGTTTTCCCATGTTACATCCACCCTTTGTCTTGGAAGTGCCGCCGCCCGGGCTTTGGAGCATTTTTACGGGATAGCTGCAAGGCCTCTCTTAAAAGGACTTTGCGGAGTTTACGGTCATGTTCTTTCAAGGCGGGGACTGCCTCTTGTCAGGGGCTTCGATGATACCTTTCTTTCGCCGCACCTGCGGGATGTTGGAATTGATGAAGAGGCTTTGAAAAAAAGGGAGGATCTCATCGTGCTTGCCCAAACTGTTCAGAAGGAGACCTATCTTTGCATGAACCGGGACGGCAGCAGGATATTCTGTCTGGGGCATCCGGAGTATGACAGGCTGACTCTTGACAGGAAATACCGGAGCAGTCTTCAAAGCGGGGGGAGTGCTGCTTTTCCGGGTGATTATTATGCGGATGATGATGAGCACAGGGAGCCGGTCCTCAAATGGAGAGGACATTCAAATGCGCTGTTTTCAAACTGGCTCAATTATTATGTGTATCAGAACACCCCCTTTGAGCTGAACCGTATAGTTTTTTAGGGAGTGTTACGGAGGGATTACGAATGGACAGAAAATTAAGATCGATAGTGATGGCATCGGCTTTTGCGGCGCTTACGTGTGTTGCCACGATGATAATAAAGATCCCGACCATCGGGACAAACGGCTATGTGAACATAGGAGACAGCATCGTGCTGCTTTCGGCATGGCTTCTGGGAAATCCCTACGGGGCGCTGGCTGCGGGCATCGGCTCGGCACTTGCGGATCTGCTTTCAGGCTACCCCGCATATGTGCCCGGGACGGCAGTGATCAAGTTTTTCATGGCGTTTGCGGCATCCTTTATCTTTCGTATAATAAAAGAGCACGGGCTTCCGAAGATCCCGGGCTATGTTGTAAGCTCCATCGCGGCCGAGACCATAATGGTCACGGGATATTTTGCATATGAGGCAGCATTTCTGGGATACGGACTTGCTGCGTCCGCATCGATCGTAAGCAATGTGACCCAGGCACTTTCCTGCATAGTGCTGGGGCTTGTGCTGGTCATCATACTTTCGCCGGTGTATGTCAGATTCAGTCCGGAGGGAATGAAATAAAGGTTTTTATTATGGATTGATTGCCGCAAAGGCGGATCATGGATAAAGGAGGAAAGGAAATGTCAAAGATCTACAAAGGAACGCTGGAACTTGTGGGAAATACGCCGCTTGTTGAAGTGACGAACATCGAAAAGGAGCTGGGGCTAAAGGCAACCGTGCTGGTGAAGCTTGAGTATTTCAATCCCGCAGGGTCAGTCAAGGACAGGATAGCCAAGGCGATGATCGAGGATGCCGAGGAAAAGGGACTGCTGAAGGAAGGGTCGGTGATCATCGAGCCTACAAGCGGAAATACCGGAATAGGGCTGGCGTCCATCGCGGCCGCAAAGGGATACCGCATCATCCTGACGATGCCCGAGACCATGAGCGTTGAAAGAAGGAACATATTAAAGGCTTACGGCGCGGAGCTGGTGCTCACCGAGGGTTCAAAGGGAATGAAGGGTGCCATCGCAAAGGCTGAGGAGCTTGCAAAGGAAACTCCGGGTGCCTTCATCCCGGGACAGTTTGTCAATCCGGCAAATCCCGCGGTCCACAGGGAAACCACGGGACCCGAGATCTGGAAGGATACCGACGGAAAGGTGGATATCTTCATTGCCGGAGTCGGGACCGGCGGACCGGTGACCGGAACGGGTGAATACCTGAAGGAACAGAATCCTTCCGTAAAGGTCGTCGCCCTTGAGCCTTCGGATTCGCCGGTGCTTTCGGAGGGCAGGCCCGGAGCCCACAAGATACAGGGCATAGGCGCAGGCTTTGTGCCGGATGTCCTCAACACAAAGGTTTATGATGAGGTGTTCAAGGCAACAGGCGATGATGCCTTTGCCACGGCAAAGCTCCTTGCAAAAAAGGAGGGCATCTCAGTGGGGATCTCCTCCGGTGCAGCTTTGTTTGCAGCGATAGAGTATGCAAAAAAGCCGGAAAACGAAGGGAAGGTCATAGTGGCCCTTCTGCCCGACAGCGGCGACAGGTATTATTCAACAGCACTCTTCACAGACTGAATTTTTT
>JAFSWJ010000001.1 GCA_017444545.1 Lachnospiraceae bacterium | reverse complement strand
TTGTAAAGTGGAAAAGATTCTTTACCGGACCGGCCGAAGATTCGATGTATTTCCTGTTGACCTCTATAACAACACTGATCTGAGCCTCTCCGGCATCGGATATCACATAGATATCCCCCTTGAAGACATACCCGCTGTCGAGGCCCTTTGTCGAAACACTGTACAGAACCTCCAGCCCCTCGTTGAGCGGCCCTTCATATTCTTCTACCGATATCCTGATGCGGGGATCCGAAACCATGACCGAAAGCCTGATGCTCCTGCTGTCCCTGCAGCTTATGACAAAGCTTCCGTCCATGTCGCTGCCGGGTGAAACATCGGCCTCTATCTTTCGTTCGGAAACATCGATCTTTTCGGTTTCATATTCAAAATGACCCTTGATGAGGTTTTCGATATATTTTTCCATTATCTACCCCGCAAGATACTCTCTTATCGCGCCGATCAGCAGGTCATCGCTTTTCTCGTCCATAAAACAGAATCTGAAAAATCTGCCGTCCAGAGAGCCGTAACCGGTACAATCCCTGATCATCAGCCCCCGTCTCATACAAAACTCAAACAGGGCCGTGGCATTCTTTTTTTCATCTCCGATCCTGCAAAGGACAAAATTCGCACGCGGACTGTAATATTTTACCCCATACCCTTTCAGTTCATCAAGTAAGGAGCATACCCTGCTTCTTTCTTTTTTTATGTATTCTCCCGAGGCCTTGATATGATCTTTATCCGACAAAAGGAGAACTGCCGCCTTTTCAGAAAAGGAACTTATGCTCCATGGGTCCCTCAAGGCTTCCATCTTCTTTCTGATCTCTTCATTTTCCGTCATCGCATAGCCAAGCCTCAGGCCCGGAGCCGAGAAAAATTTTGACATGCTCCTGATGATGAAAAGCTCCCTGTAACTGCTCAAAAGACCTTCTGCAGAATACTTTTCCATATCGCAAAACTCCACATAGGTCTCGTCGACCAGGACCGCCGCACCGCACTCCCCTGCCTTTTGAAGTATCCTTTCCATGTCAGTACGTAAAATTGCAGTGGATGTGGGATTTACCGGATTGCATATTACTATGATATCTGTTTTTTCATCTATGGATGCCAGAAGACGATCTGTATTGAGCTCAAAATCATCCTCTTCTAAGAGTTCAAAAAAAGAAACCCTTCCTCCGGATGAGAGCACACTCCTTTCGTATTCCGAATAGGCGGGAGATACTATGAGAGCATTTCCTCCCTCAAAGCATCTGATAAATGCGCTGATAAGCTCGGTCGATCCGTTTCCGGGAATGATACAGGACGAAGGAATGCCTGTATATTCCGAAAGAGCTGTCCTTAAAGTGGCGTAATCCCTTTCCGGATATTCCGTAATACAGTTAATATACTTTGATGCTTCATTCCTGAAGCGGTCTGAAAGACCCAGAGGATTCACATTTGAAGAAAAAGAAATGATCTCATCCTCCTTCATTCCAAACCTTTTGGCAACAGCCTCAATATCGCTTCCGTGAAACCCGTTTTGCATCACTTGTTCCTCCATGTAGTCGGTGCAAAAAGCAAAAGCATGGGATAGAGTTCAAGCCTTCCTGCCAGCATGTCAAACATAAGAACATATTTTGAGAGCGGAGAAAGGAATCCGAAATTTGCCGTGGGTCCAACCATGGAAAGACCTGGGCCTATGTTGTTCATGGTCGCCGCAACGGCGGTGAAATTAGTTACGGGATCACGGTTTTCAAGGCTTACCACCAGCACGGACACCACAAATATTATGATATAGGCTCCGAGATATACCTTTACTCCGTCAACAGTCTCATCCTTCAGAACCTTTCCGTTCATATGGACATTTTTCACAAGTCTGGGATGAATGAAATGAGCCAGTTCCTTGTGAAACACCCTGAATAATATCATCACTCTTGAGACCTTGAAGCCGCC
>JAFSWJ010000012.1 GCA_017444545.1 Lachnospiraceae bacterium | reverse complement strand
ATCCACGCTGATGAATATCATAGGAGCCCTGGACAAGCCCACCGAGGGAGAATACGTGCTTGATGATGTGGACGTGATGCAGGCAAAAGACAGGGAACTGTCCGGCATCAGGAACAAAAAGATAGGTTTTGTTTTCCAGACGTACAATCTGATATCAAGGACCACTGCCCTGAAAAACGTGGAGCTTCCCATGCTCTATGCCGGGATGGGGAGAGGCGAACGTATCAAAAGAGCAAAGGAGCTTCTTGATATGGTCGGTATGGGTGACCGTATGAGCCACAGATCCGACGAACTTTCGGGTGGTCAGAAGCAGCGTGTTGCCATTGCCCGTGCCATGGCAAACGATCCGGCGATCATTCTTGCAGATGAGCCTACGGGTGCGCTTGATTCAAAGACCGGAAGGCTCATCATGGATATCTTTCACGATCTCAACAAAAAACAGGGAAAGACCATTGTTCTTATTACACACTCACCCGAGCTTGCAGAGGAAACCGGAAGGATCCTGACCATAAGCGACGGTGTGATCACGGGAGAAAGGAAGGGCAGGGCAAATGCTGCTGGGTGAAAACATACTGCTTGCCCTCTCTGCACTGCGGGCAAACAAGACAAGATCGTTTCTGACAATGCTCGGTATCATAATAGGCATATCATCGGTCATAACCATCATGACCATCGGACAGGCCATGACAAACGGCCTCAACGAGGAACTTTCGGGATTTGGCGCTTCAAGTGTCACGGTGAAGGTTTCTCAGAAAAGAACGAAAACGGAAATGTCGGATACGGGCTTCATGTTCAGGCAGGGACCCAGAAGAAATGACATGAAGTCAGAAGACAAGATGTCCTTAGATATGATCAATGAAATGTACGAGAAGTTTTCCGACAGGATGGACGGAGTGACGATCAAGGAATCAGTCGGCGACGGAACGGTAAAGCATCTGAAAGATTACGCAAACGTATCCATAACGGGATTTAATTCATATGGAATGAAGGAGGAGGACCTGACCATGCTCTGCGGCAGACAGTTTACCTCGCTTGATCAGCAGGAGGGCCGTAAGGTCTGCGTGGTTTCGGATTATCTTTGCGGAAATATGTTTAATGAAGATAATGAATCGGCACTCGGAAAACAGATAACAGTTGTGTTAAACAACAAGTTTTACCACTACACCATAGTAGGTGTCTATGAATACAGCAAGGACGAACCCTATAATAAAGATGAGCATTATGATTATTCCTCGGACATGTATCTGCCTCTTGAGGCCGCTGTCAGACAGAACCATTCAAAGAACAGATTTACCGAGATAACTGTCGGAGCCTCTTCAAGGGATGATATAAACGACCTTATGAGTGATATCAAGAGCTTCTTTAACAGCAGATATTATAGGGATAATGAAAACTATGAGATAACCTGTTCATCAATGTCAGAGATCCTTGACAGCGTGACGGAGATGATGAGTACCGTGAGCCTTGCAATATCACTTATCGCGGGCATATCGCTTCTGGTCGGAGGCATCGGTGTCATGAACATCATGCTTGTGTCCGTTACCGAGAGAACGAAGGAGATAGGAACAAGGAAGGCTTTGGGTGCCACAAATACTTCTATCAGACTGCAGTTTATCGTGGAATCGATAACACTCTGTGTTGCCGGAGGCTTCATAGGAGTGATCCTGGGCCTGATCATCGGAAATATCATTTCAAAGGTCATGAAATACTCGGCAGCTGCGCCCCTTTCGGGTATAATAATATCAGTGCTTTTCTCAATGGCGATAGGAGTGTTTTTCGGTTATTATCCCGCAAACAAGGCTGCAAAGATGAATCCCATAGATGCGCTCAGATATGAATAGGACCGTTTCCGGATGGCTTTTTTTGAGGAAACTTCGTATATATTATTGAACAGTTTTTTGCTGACAGGATTTTTTTGAGGAGGATGATATCATGATCGGAAATATCGATAATAAAAACCTGCTGGATGATGATGCTTTGGAGAATATCTCGGGTGGAGCCGAGACAGCAAGGTATGATGATAGGCAGCTTAAAGATGCCGGAGTCATGGTCAGGACGACAACCGGAGGAAAAAAGGAGTATTCCTTCAGGGATTCAAAAAACAGGGTTGTGATGCTTTCACAAAGTCAGGCCATGTCGGTGGGAGATGTCTACAGTCTCACGGGAGGCCGGAAAATTTCTGACAAGGAGCTTTTGGATCTGATAAAACAGTCATGACATCATTTTTGTATCTGTTTTTCATATATCCCATAGAGATCTTCATCGAGACGGTTTTTTCCATCTCGATGAAGCTTTTTGTTGACCCCGGAATTTCCATCATCTTTGTGAGCCTGTGTGTGCAGCTTCTGGTGCTGCCGCTTTACAAAAGGGCGGATGCCGTTCAGGAGGCTGACCGCAGGAAACAGGAGGAGATGAAAAGATGGGTGGATCATATCAAAAAGACCTTTCAAAAGGATGAAAGGTTCATGATCCTGTCGGAATACTACAGGCAGCAGGATTATGAGCCTGTCATGGCTTTGAGGAGCACGCTTCCCCTGCTGCTGCAGGTGCCTTTTTTCATCGCAGCCTATCATTATCTGTCGGGGCTTGAGATGCTGAAGGGCACATCCTTTCTGATGATAAAGGATCTGGGCAGTCCTGACGGACTGCTGTCATTTGGTCTTCCGGGGGGCGGGACCGCAGTCATCAATATCCTGCCGATACTCATGACGGCCATAAATATAGTGTCGGGCGCCATATATACCAGAGGCTTTGCTTTAAAGGAAAAGCTGCAGCTCTATGTGACGGCCCTTGTTTTTCTGGTGCTTCTCTACGGTTCGCCGGCGGGTCTTGTCTTTTACTGGACTTTGAACAATCTGTTCTCACTATTTAAAAATGTTTTCATGAAACTTTTGCATCTGCCCGAAAAGCAGGAGAAAAAGCAGGAGGAGAAGATCTCGCGCGGGGAAAAGAAACAAAATGATCTGATCTTTTTCACCTCGGCCCTCTGTCTTTCATTCCTTGCCGGAATGTGGATGCCAAGCGCTGCCGTTTCGGATTCACCCTTGGAATTTTCGGTACACGGGCATTTCGTGGATCCGAATCTTTTTGTGTTTGAGACCTTTGCCATCGCTGCAGGTATTTTTTTATTATGGTGCGGACTGTTTTACCTTTTGTCTGATATGAAGAAAAAAAGGATGTTTGCGTCTGTGATGACCGCCCTGTTTTTTTGCGGCATGTGCCAGATGTTCCTTTTTTCAAGACGGCTCGGGAATATGTCAAATATCATGGTCTATGATTTTGAGCCGAAAAGCACTCCGAAGGAAATGATCATTGACATGGCGGTCATTGCCGTCGTGTTTTTTGCGGTTGTGCTTTTGCAAAGGAAGTTTCCCGTCTTCATGCAGAGAGTCACGGGGATACTGCTTGCGGGCATCATAGGGATCTGTGCCCTCAATATAATAAAAACGGAGCGGACCATAAGCGCGAATGCCTATATAAAAAATGATGCGGCCTACACCGAGGCTCTGCCTACCTATACTCTCAGCAAAAAGGGAAGGAATGTGATCGTTTTGATGCTCGACAGAGCGCTTTCGGGCTATGTTCCCTATATCATGGAGGAATTTCCTGAGTTAAAGGAGGAGCTTGCGGGCTTTACTTATTATCCGAATGCATGGTCATACGGGGCCTGCACCCTCACCGGCGGACCGGCACTTTTCGGGGGCTATGATTTTGATCCTTTCATCCTTGACGAGGACAGGGAGCATCTGCAGGAAAGGCTTGATGCATCCATAAAGTTCCTGCCCTACAATTTCTCAAAGGCAGGGTTTGAGTGCACCGTCTTTGATCCGCCGGATTACATCGACCTTTCGGGAAAGGATCTGCAGGGTTTTTTTGCGGATATAGATAATACGGGCGCTTATAATGCAGGCGGTGTGTTCAAGTCAAAGGAGCAGGCATGTTCTGATTATGAGTATCTGCACAGGTGGTCAAAGCACAATCACATCAGGCACAGTTTTTATCTGCTGGTGCCCAATGTTTTGCGAAGCCTTGTGTATGATGACGGAAACTACCTCTCCCAGGACAGGGTCAGAAAGGATCTGGTGCTTTCGGATGAGGTGAAGACCATGGAGCTTGTGTCGGATATGGCACAGGTGACCGACGATGAGGGGGACAATCTTTTTGTATATACAAATCTGGCGGCCCACAGCTATGCCGAGCTGCAGCTTCCGGATTTTACCTTTGAGGAGGATGTGGACAATACGGCTCTGATCGATGAATGGAGCCGGTCGCTGAAGGCACCTGACGCTATGCCGCTTGAGGATATGACAGACAGGGACAGGTTCCGAAGCT
>JAFSWJ010000140.1 GCA_017444545.1 Lachnospiraceae bacterium | reverse complement strand
TTCATCCAAAGGATAAAGGATGTACCCGCTTGCATGAAGCCGGACAGCTTCCGGGCAAAAGCTGTAGTCCTTTGCCGCGATCACCAGGTTGACATTCGGGATTACATGTGTAAGAGTATTTGAAGTCTCCCGTGTTTCATCCGGATCTTCGTGATAAAAGACAAAGACCAGTTGAAAAAGATGGCTGTCCGCAAATTTTATGATCTCTTCCCTTTTGTCAAAAAGGTGCACATCATCACCGGGTCTTTGATCCTTTATTATCCGGACCAGCTCCCTGCCATCCGTCTTTTTGACGTCATAAACGAGTATCGTCATTCTTCATCTTCGGATATCCCGAGCCCCGCTTTTTTCACCACGTATTGACAATAATCATCCCAGGTTTCCTTCCTGCCCGCCAGGAATTCCTTTACTGCAGGATCCTGCTTGATATCACCTATTATCGACTTGTATGCTGCCGAGGTTCTCAGGTAACTGATCCTCTCATCACCGGAAAGCCCCTTGTCCTCTTCTACCTTGTTCTTCCCGTTTTTCACGTCGGGAAGCTTTAATCCGGCCATGGAAGAAGAGGCTTTCCTGACCTTTTCATCATATTCTTTAAGCCATACTTCAAAGCCGGAATAGGCTCCGCCCTGTTCAACCTTCTTTCTGATGACCAGTTCCTCAAGCAGCCAGACGCTGTTGATGTCTGACATGCCCTCCCTGATCCCGTCGCGGAAGGTCTCAAATCTTTCACCCTCAAGTCTTTCCTTTCCGTGATTTACCAGATCCGCAAACTCATCTACGGTGTTCTGATCGTCAAGCAGGATGTTGTCCGGATTCACACGGTTGAGCAGTGCAAGCACGAGATCGTCAAATTCCTTTTTTATCTCCTGATCCGTGGGAAGCGCCTTTCCTGCCGTATTGCTGTTTACAAGGCTGTCACCGTATTCCCTGACCATGTCACTTATGACATCCTCCCTGTATTCGCTTCGAAGCCTTGCTTTTTCGGATTCCGCCTCGTTGAGGCTGGCAGTCTTCCTGCCATAGATGTCTCCGGAAGAAACGCTTATATGCTCATTTGCAGGATCAAGGATGTTTTTGTATGTCCTGTATTTGTCTGCAATATCCGAAGGCAGTGAATTCAGGACCTCATCATTCATCCTGATCTCCACCAGAACGTCTTTCATGTCACTTGGATCTACAGCCATGGTCATCCTGGATTCCACATTCTTCCAGTATCCGGTATTTCTCTTTGCCATATCGCCGGCAAGCTTTTTTGCTCCCGCAAGCTCATAGAGCCTTGTGATGGAGGGTGCAACACCGGCCACCCTGTCCCTGAGCATTTCGGTATAGCTTCTGATCTCCTCCGGTGTCATGTCTATACCGTATTTCTTTTCAAGCTCAAGGAGGGCACCTTCGTATCCCTTGACGGCAGGATCAAAGATCTTTCCGGCCTCGATGCTCTCTTTCTGCTCTTTTTCGGTCTTTTCCACCAGGACCACCTGCCCGTCTTTGTCAAGCCTTGTCCTGTATTCTCTGTAAAGGTAGTCCTTTGCATACTGCAGCAGCATCTTTTTGAAGGCTTCTATCTCGCTCCTGTCGATATCGGCATCCCTGTACTGCGTCGTGTACACCTTTGCCAAAGGCAGGTCCACATCAAGATACGCATCCGAGGTGTTTGCAAATCCCAGGAGTCTGTAGGTCTTTTTTGACCCCTCCTGGAAAGCTCTGTAATAAGAACCTTCTATATCATCCGCCACCGTTCCGTGATCAAGATCAAGGATCTTTGTTCCGTTTGTGACGGAGCAGATGAGTGCCTTGTTCCGGCCTATCATGCAGATATTTTTCGAGGAATTCAGGTGTCCCGTATATCTGTCGTTTAAGTCTTTTTTTCCGGAATAGATCCCCTCTTTTTCTCTTTCCGCCCTGTCATCGGCATTGTTCTCCCTGGCGCCGATCTCTTCAAGGCTCTCATCTATCGCATCGGTAAGCCTGTTTTCTATATCCCTTGTATATCCGCTTGAGGTCAGGAGCATTTTGTAGGTCATAAAGCCCGCAAAATCATCCTCATCTATTCCCGCCGGGAGACCTTCCGCCTTTATTATGCTTTCATAGGCTTCATACGCCCTGTCCCCGAATGAAAGCGGAGTGTATGTGTTGTACAGCGTTGCCTTGCTGTTGTAGACCCTGTGCACGTCGGAAAAGATCGCGTACATATACCCGATCCCGCAGATCAGGTCCGCATTTTCCTGCCCGAACATTTTTTTCAGTTCACCGTTTTTCAGACTCCTCTTTTGGGGTGCCTTTCTTTCCTTTCTGAAAAACCTGACACCCTTATCCGTGCAGACTGCAAGGATCGTCGTTATCTCCTTTCCGTCGTCGTATTCCATGGATGAAAGATCCAAAGGCCTTCCGCAGACAAATTCGTTGAAAAGATCCATGGTGTCCGCTGTCTCATAACCGATGAGAAAAGTGTTTCCCGAATACTTTTTTCCGGTGCTTTCCGCAGCAATGACCACGCCATCGTTGTTGGAATCAAGACTTCCGCCTGCTGTCATGGTATCTCCGCTTCCGAATCCAAAGACGGAGGACCCGTCCGGAAAAACAGTCTCATAAGCCAGAGGGCAGCCCTTCTGGTTTTCAATGACGATCTGAAATCCCGCACAAAGGTAGAGAAGGGGCTCCCTCACCTCTTCCGGCAGACTCTTTGCCAGTTCTTCTATCCTTGCGATCGTATCCTTCTTTCCTGCATTGTTTGCCGATACTATCGCCCTGTTTGCATCCGCAAGGATAAAGCTTGCCGTGACAAGACCCTGAAAAACCGCCCAGTCCTCATCATTAAGTCCAAGCTTTTCCTGCTCCGCTTTATCCAGTATATCAACCGCATTTTTGTATTCCTCGTCTGAAAGGCCGCCGTCATCATGCTTTTTCTTTGCATCCTGTCTGGCCTTTTCGAAGGTCTCGTGTACGGTATTTTTTTCATCATCACTCAGGATGTTGTTCAAAAGCTCAAGGGCTTTTTTGTACTCCTCATCGGAGATCTTTCCCTCTTCCTTTGCCTTTGCCGCATCCTTTGAAACA
>JAFSWJ010000139.1 GCA_017444545.1 Lachnospiraceae bacterium | reverse complement strand
TTTTGTGAACAATAAGCCGTCAGTTCTTAGCGAGTCCAAGGCTTATAAATTGTCGAGTACGCCGGCTTCGCCGCGCTTTTTCGGCGAAGAACGGGGGCGGAGACAATTTTGTCCATAAGACGACGGACGAGCTTAGAACTGGACGAGCCGTGAACAAAACATATATGCTGATGCCTCAAAGATAGTCACTCATTCAGTTTTCGTACTGCTGAACCTATGGCGAAGTAGACGACGGGTGCGCAGATCTGCGTTTCAAGGACATTTGATCCGATGGACATGAGGATCGCACAGACTATGACTGCGATCTCCGGAACCACCTTTCCCGGTTTCCTGACGGCCTTCAAAAAGATGAGCACCAGAAGAAAGATGATGAGCGAGGTCCCGATGATGCCCATTTCCGTATAGAGCTTTACCAGTCCCCCGTCTGCAACTATATAGGTCTGAAAAGGAGCAGCCCTGTGACCGCGGCTTCCAAGCCCGTCACCGAGCCACATATTCTTCATGTCATTTACGGCTGCGACCCAGGTCTCCGATCTCTCCCCGAAGCCCTCGGGAATGGACGCAAGCCTTGCATAGAATTTCTCAAATACACTCCTTGCAAAGATAAACACCGCGGCAACGGCACAAGCTGCTGCCCCCAGTTCGATCCAGAGTATCTTTTTGGATCTTTTTCTGTCGGTGAAATAATCAACGGTGCCAAAAAATATCAGCACGAGAATGATGGAAAACATCGACGAGCGCTGGTTTGCCATAAAGGCAAAGACAAGGGAGAGTCCCAGGAAGATGAAGCCCATTATGCGTTTTTTCTTTTCTTTCTGTCTGAAAAAATATGCCGAAAGGCAGAGGGAATAGGTCACAAAGCAGGCCATCCCGCCCGAACCTATGAGGGAATTCATCCTGACCCTTGAGGTGGGCGCATCCGCAACCGATATGAGCATATTGTCAAAGGCAAAATCAAGATAGAACCGCGGTGCCCAGACATAAAAGACCGCGCCGATCAGACCCATCGCCAGGGCTGCCGTCTCAAAGTTTTCATAGTACTGTTCCGTATGATTATCACCAAAGGAACGGCCCGCATAATAAAAGACCATGGGGAGAGCCGTGGTCGACACCTCTCCCAGATAGACGGAAAAAGGAATGCCGTAATAAACGCACCATATCCCGGACAAAAGGTTATAGACAAAGTAAAGCGCAAACACCTTGTCCTCCGGCATTTTTACGGTAACAAGACCCGCAGCCGCTATTGCTGCGGCGCCGGTGAGCATGAGCGCACTCATGCATATCCCCGGTCTGATAAATGAAAAGAAAAGGTAACAGAAATATGCCAGGGTAAATAACGGATAGAGGATGCAGATATATTTTTTCAAAAGATCCTTTGGCATATGTCAGCCCTTTAATCTCTCAATAAGTGCAAGGATCGCTTTTGCGCTGTTGAAATTTTTCGGAACGATCTCGGGAGCAGGTATTGCTATGTCATACTCATCATCTATCGCTCCTATTATCTGGATGATGTCAAAGGATGTCAGTATCTTTCCATCCACAAGCTCGGTTTCGTTTTCAAAATCGACATCATCGCGGATGTCACTTAAAAGCTTCAGCAGTTCTTCCATAATTTTCTTATTTGTCCTCCGTTTTCTTTAATATCTTTATCAGCTCCGCCGTATATGCTCTCCTGCCCTTTGCGGACATATGGTTCATGTCCTCAAAAAGATCCGGGTCGCCGCAGTCAAAGTCCACATCATCCGCAAGTATGAAGGGAGCATCCTGCCCTTCAAGGATCTCAATGTATCTTTTTTTGCACTCTGTATACTTTGGATCTTCTATCAGTCTCCTGTAACAGGGGCTTTCCACAAAGACAAAAGCCTGTCCGTCATCCCTGCACTTTTTTATTATATCACTTACAGCCTTTATCTGCGCATCAACATATTCTTCCCCAGAGATATCAAAGACCTCGTTTTCAAGCACCTCTTTCCCCGGAGATGCGGTCTCACCGGTTTTTGCGCCCTTGTAATACCTTGTTGAATAAAAGGGTTCCGTCACGGGAAAAGTGACAAGATCATCCATGCCCGAGGTTATGAAGTATTCATACATCATGGAAAGATCCGTGTTTCCGGATTCCTTCATCCTCTCCCACAAAGCCTTTTTGCCCTCCCAGTAAAGATCCCAGATGACTCTGGAATCAGACAGGGAAACATCCTGTGTCAGCATCATGGGACCCAGTTCAAAAACAAAAAGGCCGTAATCGTGCGGAGATCTTTTCTTTATCTCATCATACTGGATGACAGTCGCCACAAGCTCGTTTCCGCCATAGGAAATGTCATAGACTCTCCCGTCGTATGCCTCATCCATGAGCGGCATGTCTATATTTGCGCGAAAAGTCGATGAGCCCAGAAAGAGCACATCCAGATCACCGCAGTTTATGGCATCCCGGATGCCCCGGTTTTTCACGGGCATTTCACAGGAATATACATTTTTAAATACCACTGCCGAACAGATGATGATAAGTGCGGCAGCCAGGGTTATCATTATCTTTTTCATATCAAAATGCCTGATACATAAAGTTTGAGGCTCCCGATACGCCAAACAGAACGATGGTGACCATCATCGCCGTGGCATAGATGTACCTGTGACCGGTAAAAGCCTTTTCATTCCTTTCCTTTGCGATCTCTACAACTGCCTGGGCGGCTATGAGTACTGACAGGATGAGCATCGAAGCTGCCGCCTGATTGCCGTTTCCAAAGGGTGTCATGGCCGCAGCTATCGAAGATCCGCTTATACGTGTGGTGGTCAGGATGTTCCGGAAGACCGCCACGGCATCGGAAAATCTCTCCGATCTGAAAATCACCTCTCCTGCAGCCACGATGATGAGCGTCCTTATTATCTGGAATATCTTCACAAAAATATTGTCTTTGTTCCAGCCGATCTTTTCATTCAGTTTTTTCACGTAGGACTGTGTGCAAAACGATATGAGCATGACGATGGCAAAATAAACGCCCCAGCCAAGATATGAAAGCCTGGCTCCATGCCAGATACCCGTGACCACCCAGACCATGACCGTAGGCAGGATGAGACGCAGCGTGCCTTTTTTTGCCTTTTTGAAAACACGCCCCAGCCCCTTCGCAAAGCTCCTGTTGAAGCCCGATGTGACGGCAGGCATGAACAGATGTGTCTTGTACCATTCGTTCAGCGATATATGCCATCTGGTCCAGTATTCCGGGATGTTCTTTGAAAGATAGGGTCTGTTGAAGTTCTCCTTCAGATTGATGCCCAGCATATCTGAAATGCCGCAGACTATATCCATGTAGCCTGAAAAATCCGCATAAAGCTGGATCAGATAAAAGGCCGTGGCCACTATGAGGGTGAGGCCTGCAAAGCTTCCCGGATCCGCGTAAACTGTATCCACATAATATGCCACCCTGCCGGCGATCACCATTTTTTTGAAGATACCGACAAGGATCCTGTAGGCACCCTTTTTTATATTATCCATATCAAAGGAGTGCCGGGCAGTCAGCTGCGGCATCATCTCCTGATACACCCCTATGGGACCCTGGGTCATCTGCGGAAAGAAGGATACAAAGAGCGCATAATGAAAAAGATCCTTTTCAGGTTCGATCTTTTTGTCATAGACGTCATGCGCATAGCCGATGGTCATGAAGGTATAATAAGAGATCCCGAGCGGTGCGGCCAGATCCTTCACTCCGAGGTTTACACTGTACTTGAAGAGTATCAGTATCCCGAGGTT
>JAFSWJ010000138.1 GCA_017444545.1 Lachnospiraceae bacterium | reverse complement strand
CCAGGCATTTTCAAAGCCCATATATTCTCTCATCATTTCAGTAAGCAGGCAGCTTGTGGTACTGCTCCCGGTGGCCTGGCTGCTTTCACTTACAGGCGTGGTAACCAATATCTGGTGGTCATTTATCATAGCAGAGCTGGTTTCTTTCCTGATGTCGGCGTTCTTTTACAAAAGGATACACGACAGGATAATAGTAAAGCTATGAATAATGATCTGACAAAGGGAAAACTCCTTCCCATAATAATCCGTTTTTCTCTTCCTTTTATCCTTTCAAATTTTCTGCAGACCTTTTACGGACTGGCAGACCTTTTTGTGGTGGGTCATTTTAATAAGGCCGCCGAGATCACGGCTGTTTCGGTGGGCTCGCAGATCATGCATATGCTCACAGTTGTCATAGTGGGCCTTTCTGTAGGTGCATCGGTATCCTTAAGCCATGCGGCCGGTGCAAAGAACAGGGAAGAGGTTTCAAGGGTGGTTGGCAATACCCTGTCTATATTTGCCGTATTTGCTTTTGTTCTGACAGTGATCCTGCTTGTCTTTACGGACGGGATCCTGAATATCCTGTCAGTCCCGGAGGAGGCTTTCTTCAGCGCACGGATATATTGTCTCATCTGCTTTGCAGGTGTACCTTTTATCACGGCCTACAATGTCATAAGCAGCATTTACAGAGGGATAGGGGATTCGAAGACACCCATGTATTTTGTTGCCATAGCGGGGCTTATCAATCTGATCCTTGACTGGATCTTCATAGGACCGCTTTCCATGGGGACGGCGGGAGCTGCTCTTGCCACGGTCATCGGACAGGCTGTGAGCGTTTTGATCTCTGCCTATGTTCTTTTCGGAAAAAAGAACAGACCCTTCAGGGTCAGCCGGTCAGAGCTTTGTTTTATCAGACCGGTATCGGAAAAGATATTAAGGATTGGTATCCCTGTAGCGATGCAGGAGGGTTTTATACAGATAACCTTTCTTGTCATAACCGTCATAGCAAACAAAAGGGGTGTTGATATAGCGGCGGCTGTGGGTATAGTTGAAAAGCTCATCAGTTTTCTTTTCCTGATACCCTCCGCGATGATGTCAACAGTAGCCATGATCACTGCGCAGAATATAGGTGCAGGTCTTCATGACAGAGGGAGGCAGACCCTCAGCTACTGTATCCGCCTGTGTGTTCTTTTCGGGCTTGCCGTGTTTGCCGGTGCGCAGCTTCTGGGAGATGATATCCTCGGACTCTTTGTCAATGATGACCCTGAGGTCATAAAGTACGGGGCACAGTATTTTTCTTCCTATGCTGCGGACTGCCTGCTTGGCGGCATACAGTTTTCCTTTTCGGGATATTTCAATGCCTATCAGAAATCCTGGATAACCTTTATGCATAATACTATATCCATAATACTTGTCAGGATCCCGGGGGCATATCTTGCATCAATGCTGTTTCCGGAAAACCTCATGCCCATGGGTGCTGCCGCCCCTCTGGGATCGCTTATTTCGGTGGTGATATGCCTTGTATGCTACAGGTATCTTTATAAGTCCGGGGTAACGGGAGGAAGACATGAAAAGTAAGCTGAAAAAAGAGGTCCTGATATACTGCTTTTCGTTTCTGATCCCTGTTTTTCTGTTGATGATATTTTTTGCGCTTGGACATATCTGTCCTTTTGGAGATGAAAGCCTGCTTGTATGGGATATGAACAGGCAGTATATCAGTTTCTATTCATATCTGAAAACTGTCATTGCCGGTCAGAATGATCTTTTCTACTCCTTTTCAAAGACTCTTGGAGGAGATATGCCGGGACTTGCCGCATATTACCTGCATGATCCGTTGCTTTTGATCCTGCTTTTCTTTCCCGGAGGAAAGATCGCAGCCGGTATAGAGGCTGTTTTTGTGTTGCAGCTTGCCATTGCAGGGCTGTCCTGCTCTGTGCTGCTCAACAGGCGTTACGGGTGTGATGCAGGATCTCTCATCTTTTCGACCGCATATTCTTTTTGCGCCTTCGTTTTTGCATATATCGCAAACCAGCTGTTCTTTACGGTACTCATGATCCTTCCGATGGTACTGTTTCTGTTTCTTGAGGTGACGGAAAAACGCAGATATAAACCGGCCTTCACGCTGACTCTCTTTCTTGCGGTCTGGATGAACTATTATCAGGCTTATATGGTCATCATTTTTCTGGCAACGGTATTTCTTGGAAGGCTGATCATTGATCACAGGACCATCAAAGCACTGAAGGATGCTGTTTTTTGCATAGGAATTGCAGTGATGCTCGATGCCTTCAGTCTGATACCCACGGTGATAGCCCTGAAAGGGCAAAAAAGCACAAGCGGGGCTGACTTTGGCTTCTACAGGAAGTTTTCGCCGGCTGTTTTTCCGGCTGCACTGTATTCCGGAGCCATGAGAAATGATCTGCTCCCGCAGATTTACTGTTCTCTTGCCGTTATCATCTGTGTGATAACATTTTTCTTTCTGAAGGAAATACGTATTCGGGAAAAGGCGGCGGTTCTTTTTGTTATAGCAGTCCTTTCCGCAAGCATGTGTATCAACACTGCGGATGCGGTGTGGCACGGGTTCAACAATCCGCAGGGCATACCCTGGAGATATTCATACATGCTCAGTCTCACGTTTGTAGTATTGGGATACAGGGCATTTCTCATGATGAAAAAGGAGATCCCGGTCTTTATCTCAGGTGCTCTTTTTGCGGCGGAGTGTGTCATACTGGCCATCAACAAAAGCCCGTATATAGACAGGGAAAGGCTTATAATAAATACGGCCGCTATTATCGTGCTGACGGCCCTGCTTGCGATATGGCCGTCCTTCAAAAAGAAGGGAGGAAAGCTCATATTTTCACTGCTCCTTGTGATCACCTTTGCGGATCTTGTCTATGATTCCCACGTGGTTTTTGCATACCTGAACGACCGTGTGACGGAAGATGAAAAGACCAATATCTCTGCATTTGAAAGTTCATACAATGAAATAAGTCGGGCGTATGAAAGGGTCAGGGAAGGGGACAGCGGGATTTACAGGACGGAAAAGACCTTTGAGTATTCGATGAACGATCCCATGCTTTTTGACATGCCCGGGCTTTCCCACAGCAGCTCCTGCGAAAGGATGGATGTCAGGCATTTCATGGCCCGGATGGGGTTTTGCGATACGGGTCTTTATGCGGCATATGAAGGAGGAAGCACGGCCTTTGCCGATTCGGTCCTGGGAGTCAGATATATCATCAGCCAGTGGGACGGGATAGAAAAGGACTACAGCCTTATCGATGACACAGGGAAATACTTCATATTCAAAAATGAAAATGCGGCTCCCATGGCTTTTCTGACGGATCCGGCCATGGCGGATATTGATGCTGAGGCAGGAAATATATTCGGGTTTCAAAACAGTGTGGCAAAGACCCTCATTGACAGGGATCTTTTCATAAAGGCGGATGCCGGACCCGTATATGCCGAATACGCAGTTATCGATGAAGAAGGTATTTACAGGAAGACAGGGGAGGAAGATGCCTTTCTTGTATATGATATAGATGTCACGCAGGAGTATCCGCTTTATATGTATTTTGATGCTCCTTTTTCGGGTTATTCGGAGATCTTTGTAAATGATGCATCCTGGGGCCCTTATTTTTCTGAAACCCACTGGAAGGT
>JAFSWJ010000137.1 GCA_017444545.1 Lachnospiraceae bacterium | reverse complement strand
GTAGCCGTATGAGGCATAATACTTCATGATATGCCAGAGGATGGGCTTGCCGCCGACCTCTATCATGGGTTTCGGGATGAGATGGCTCTCTTCGGATATCCTGGTGCCAAAGCCTCCCGCAAGGATAACAACTTTCATTTTTCAGTTCCTTTCGATAATGGGGATGATTCTCTGTGTCTGATCCCGGCTTGATATCGTGACACAGAGAACCGTCCCCTGTAACATAAATCTACTCCACCAGTTCGAAATCGCTTGCGGGATGCTTGCAGATCTCGCAGATGTAGTCGTCGGGGAGGGTCTCGCCGATGTATTCGAAACCGCAGATCCTGCAGCGCCATTTGTGCATTCCCGGAGGCAGGGAGCTTCCGGATTTTGGTGCTTCGGGCTTCGGCTTGATGTTTGACTGATAGTAGGTGTAGGTTGCGGAGGGTACGTCTGAAAGCACCTCCATGTCCTTCACGCCGCCGATGAAGAGGGTGTGGCTGCCAAGATCGGTGAGGCTTTCAACATCCACGGAGATGAAGGCATTGGTGCCTTCCGTCACGTAGAGCAGACCGTTTTCCGATCTTTTGCATGCGGTGAAGCCCGCAAACTTGTCCACATCTTTGCCGGACTGGAAGCCGAAATGTTTGAAGGTCTCAAACTTTGCAGCCTCACTCAGGATGGAGATGTTGAACTTCCTGCTGTCGACTATCATATCATGGGTGAAATTCGCCTTGTTCACCGCAACAGCGATCCTGTTGGGCTCCGAGGTCACCTGGATAGCCGTATTTGTGATACAGCCGTTGTCCTTTCCGTCTCTTGATGATGTCAGTACGAAGAGTCCGTAACTGAGTTTGAACATTGCCTTGTTATCCATGATCATTTCCTCCTTTTTTTGTTCCCGGATATCTAACTTCATCAGACTAGTATAGGCTATGCTACCGCCGGTCGCGGTCGATAAATTCCAGGAAAAACATTGTGATCACCGCTGCCACCACGGTAAAAATCGCCAGGTGGATCCAGCAGTCAGCGAGATTTTCGGCAGTGGACGCAAAATCATCCCTGCGGTTTGCTTCTCCGAGCCTTAAAAGGATCTCGTCCTTCATGCCCTCCTCTTCCGCTATGGCAAGGACATCCTTTAAGGATACCCCCTCGACCTCAAGGGTCGCGCCGTTTTTTACGAGACTGTTCCAGACAAGCACTGCGGGAAGCTCATTGTAATCGGCAAGCACACATATTCCCTGAACGCCCCATCTTGAGATCATGAGGTCAGAGACCTGCTCGAGTCTGTCCGGCAGGGAAAAGAATCCGGCAAACACAAGCTGGATGATGAGCACAAAGGGCATCACCGTCATTGCTGCCATGGGTGTGTGGACAATGGCCGAGATCATGAGCGCCACAACATCGGCAGAGTAGGTGATAAGGAAGAGGGTAATGAACAGATCAGGCGAAAACTCCTCAAATATCACGCCTTTTGCAGGGTATGCAACTCCCATCACCCGGCAGACCTCTATGGTTATGAGAGCCTGCAGGGCGCAGAGTATCATCTGGTAGATGAGATGGGCTGCGACATATGAAGACACATGGAGTCCCGCCCTGTGCTCACGCTTGACTATCGCCCTTT
>JAFSWJ010000136.1 GCA_017444545.1 Lachnospiraceae bacterium | reverse complement strand
CTCCAAATCTTTCCCCGGCATCTCCCACGGCTCTTATTATCCCGTTCTGAAGATCTTCCCTTCCGTTAAATTCGTCTATCAGACCTTCCTCATCGTTGAAGGCAAAAGCATTTATGGTAAAATCCCTTCTTTTCAGATCCTCCCTGAGGCTCCTTGTGAAGGTCACCTCCTTTGGATGTCTGCCATCCTCATAGACCCCGTCTACACGGTAGGTTGTCACCTCAAAATGCTCTCCCTTTAAAATGACCGTGACAGTTCCATGCTTTATCCCCGTATCAAAGGTTCTTTTGAAGAGGGCTTTCACCTGCTCCGGTCTGGCATTTGTGGTAATGTCCCAGTCATTGGGCCTGCGGTCAAGCATCAAATCACGAACGCAGCCCCCGACAGCATATGCCTCGAAGCCTGCGCTCTTTAAGGTTTTTATTATCTGATCAACTTTCCCCGGAAGGACAAATCTCATTTGACAAGCTCCACTGTCTGCATCGCTATCGATAGCTCTTCGTTTGTCGGTACAACCAGGAGAACCGGCTTTGAACCATCCTTTGATATGATCCTCTCATCGGAGCCGTTCTCATTTTTTTCATCATCAAGCTGAGCTCCAAGGAAGGTCAGATATTCGCTGATCATCCTTCTGATCACGAAATTGTTCTCTCCGATACCGGCCGTAAAGGAGATGGCATCCACTCCGTTCATGGCTGCCGCGTAGGCCCCGATATATTTTGCAACTCTTAAAGCATAAGCCTTCAAGGTCATCTTTGCTTTTTCGTTCCCCTCATTTACAGCCTTCAGTATGTCCCTGAAATCTGATGAGATCCCTGTCATACCGAGGACACCCGACTTTTTGTTCAATATGTCGATGACCTCTTTTGCTGTCAGATCTTCCTTTTCCATAATATATGTGATCACCGCGGGATCGATGTCTCCCGATCTGGTCCCCATGATGAGACCCTCAAGGGGTGTCAGTCCCATTGAGGTATCCACGCATTTCCCGTTTTTTACGGCAGATATCGATGCGCCGTTTCCGAGATGGCATACGATGATCTTCAGCTCTTCTTTTTTCTTTCCCAGGATCTGCGCAGTCCTGTCGGATACATATTCGTGGCTGGTCCCGTGGAAGCCGTACCGGCGGATCCTGTATTTTTCATAATACTCATAGGGAATGGCATACAGGTAGGCTTCACTTTCCATGGTCTGATGAAAGGCGGTGTCAAAGACAGCGACATGGGGAAGGGAAGACATGAGCTCCCTGCAGGCCCTGATACCGGTGATGGCTCCGGGATTGTGAAGCGGTGCAAGATCACTTACATCCTCGATGGCTTTTATCACTTCGTCATCAACCACAACTGCCTTTTTGAAATGCTCACCTCCATGTACCACCCTGTGTCCGACTGCATCCACTTCGTCAAGAGAGGTGATCACTCCGGTCTGACTGTCAGTCAGAGCAGCCAGCACCACGGATACGGCATCCTTGTGATCCTTCATTTCCGTAAGTTTCGATATTTTCTGTCCGTTATTTGTTCTGTATTCAAAATTGCTGCCGTCTATACCGATCCTCTCACACAGTCCCTTTGCAAGAACGATATCATTTTCCGTATCTATCAGCTGGTATTTGAGAGATGAAGAACCGCAGTTTATCACAAGTACTTTCATATTTTCCCCCTTTTAATATGCCTTGCCCCAGTACACCAGATGCTTTGCGGGTTTTCCGCAGCAGATACAGGTCTTTGATATCTCATCCCTGTCCTCAAAGGGTATACATCTTGATGTAGCCGTTGTATCCGCCTTTATCCTGTCTTCGCATTCAACATTTCCGCACCACATCGCCCTCACGAAACCGGGCTTTTCATTCATGATCTTTTTGAACTCATCATAGGTTGCGGCATCATACATGCTTTCCTGCAGATGCTTTTTTGCCCTCTCATACATATCGTTGTGAATTTCCTCAAGAAGCTTTTTCATGAAGTCTGATATCTCATCAAGCTTCACCGTATATTTCTGCCTTGTATCACGTCTTACGACCACACATTCGCCGTTTTCGATATCTCTGGGACCGATCTCTATCCTTGCAGGGAAGCCTCTCATCTCCTGCTCTGAAAATTTATATCCGGGTGATCTGTCAGAATCATCAACCTTTACCCTGAAGTCCTTCAGAGCATCCTTCAGTTTTCCGGCGGCTTCCAATACTCCCTCCTTTTTCTGCTGGATAGGGATGATAACGATCTGGGTAGGAGCCACCTTCGGAGGAAGAACCAGCCCCTCGCTGTCACCGTGAACCATGATGATCGCACCGATTATCCTGGTGGATACTCCCCAGGATGTCTGGAAGGGATGATGAAGCTTGTTATCTTTGTCTGTATATTCTATTCCGAAGGCCTTTGCAAAGCCGTCTCCGAAATTGTGGCTGGTGCCGGACTGAAGAGCCTTTCCGTCATGCATCATAGCCTCGATCGTATAGGTTTCCTCTGCTCCCGCAAATTTTTCCTTGTCCGTCTTTCTGCCCCTGATAGTGGGTATCGCCAGGAAGTCTTTGCAGAAATCGGCATAAACGTTCAGCATCATCACCGTACGTTCTTCCGCCTCATCGTAGGTTGCATGTATCGTATGTCCTTCCTGCCACAGAAACTCCCTGCTCCTGAGGAAGGGTCTGGTGGTCTTTTCCCAGCGGACTACGGAACACCACTGATTGTAATTTTTGGGCAGATCCCTGTAGGAGTGCACATCATTTTTGTACAGATCACAGAAAAGGGTCTCGGATGTAGGTCTGACACACAGTTTTTCCGTGAGGGGTTCAAGACCTCCCTGCGTCACCCACGCCACTTCGGGAGCGAAGCCCTCCACATGGTCCTTTTCCTTTTGAAGCAGGCTTTCCGGGATGAAAAGAGGCATATATACATTTTCTACACCGGTCTCCTTGAATCTCCTGTCCAGCTCTCTTTGTATGTTTTCCCAGAGTGCATATCCGGCCGGTTTTATTATCATGCAGCCCTTCACGCTGGAATAATCAATGAGTTCCGCTTTTTTCACGATATCCGTATACCATTTGGCGAAGTCTTCCTCCATCGCCGTGATGTTTTCTACAAGCTTTTCAGCCATTTTCTTTCTCCTTGTGTTTTGTTATTTTATCAGACCGATTTTTTCCTGTCACATGCCGGCATCAGATAGGCTTTGCACCCGCTTTTTTCTGAAGGTTCTCTTTGAACTGTGCAAATTTGCTCTTTTTTACCGGTTCTGCTTTTATGCTTCCCCTGACACCCTTAACTGCGGTTATATAGATCCCGCTCACGGTAGCCTTTACTTCCTTTTTTGTGGGTATCGTATCAAATATCGCAGAATCCGCGATAAAGGACATGACCTGCGGCCCGACCTTTGCCTTGACTACGGGAACCTTTGAAAATCTCATGAGCTTTGGCGCATTCTGCATGACTATCGCAGGAAGTCCCGCATCCTTTAACTTCATCTTTTTCTTGTCGATGATGAGCATCTGCACCGTCTGTGCAGCCGCATCGATCTGTGCCTGTTGCTCGGCCTGTTTTTTCTGCATCCTTTTGCCAAAAAAATAAAGGCCAACGGTTGCCGCTATGAGCAGTACGACCACGATTATCAAAACTATCCAACCTGTATTCAAACCTTCACCTCCGATATCTCTACTTTTATTTTTCCCTCTTCATGGGGTTCCCCGTTGAGAGTTGTATTATACGATGCACTGACGCTGATCCTTGAAGGCGTTTCAACAAGCCTCAGATCAACAGTCTCAAAACCGATCTCAAATGTCCCGTAGGGTGTCACATACTTTGAAAGATGTTTTTGTCCGGTCTCGAGAAAAACCTCGGTCTTCACTTCCCCGTCTCTTTTGTAGGAAAGATGATCTTTGCCAAACCTCAGCGAGAACCTTTCCGGTATACCGTCCAGCTCCCTTTCAAAAAACAGATAATGAACGGAATCCTTTTTGTGATATCTGGCGATCCCTTCTATATCCGGGGCATCCGCATGTCCGCTGATGCAGACGAAACACTCCTTTGTCATTATCTAGTATTCCTCTATGGCGATCCTTTTTGCGCCCAGGATCCCGTACGGAAGGATCATATTTGCTATGGTCTTGAATTTCTCTGCCTCATCACTGACAAAAAATCTGTAGGGCGTTTCTCCCAGTTCTATCTCCCGGTCGTTTGTAATGCCTTTTTCCTTCAGCATCTCAAGGCATTCCAATGCTGTCTCATATGCAGGATTTACGAGCTCGACCTTTTCTCCCACGACTTTTTTGATGGTATCCTTGATCAGCGGATAGTGGGTACATCCCATGATGAGTGTATCTATGCCGGAGTCAATCAGCTCCGCAAGGTATCTGCCTGCGATCTCGGTGGTAACCGGATCATCAATGAGTCCCTCCTCTGCAAGCGGGACAAAAAGCGGGCAGGCCTTTCCTATGATCCTGAATCTCTCATCGTAATCATGGAGCAGTCTTTCATATACTCCGGAGGATATCGTGGCCTCCGTGCCTATCAGCCCGATCCTGCCGTTCTTCGTTTTTTTTGCGGCCGTGACCGCACCCGGTTTCACCACTCCGATGATGGGTATGTCTGTTTCCTTTTCTATATCATCAAGAGCCAGAGCACTTGCGGTATTGCAGGCAATAACTATAGCCTTGACACTCTGCGATTTCAGAAATCTGATGATCTGCCTGGAGTACTGCGTGACAGTCTCCTTTGATTTTGAACCATAGGGCACCCTTGCCGTGTCGCCGAAAAAGATCAGTCTCTCCTTTGGCATCTGCTTCATCATCTCACGAAATACCGTCAGTCCGCCGACGCCGGAATCAAATACTCCTATGGCCTTTTCTTTTTCACTCATGTTCTTTTCAAGAAAGCTTCCCGTATATACCCATGGTCTGCTGGTCTATATGGAGCTTTATGATCTCAACAGCCACATCGCTCTTTCCGGCCTCTATGGCTCCTATCAGCATCCTGTGTTCCTCCACCAGGTGGGAAAACTCCTTCGCATCCTTTAAGTATTCGTACCTGTATCTGAACAGCTGTTCCTTCAGGTTGTTCAGAGTATCAGCTATCATTTCATTTCCGGCCGCTTCTATTATTATATTGTGGAATCTCTCGTCTGCTTCCGCAGTCTTTGCGGCATCATCCTGTTTTGCAGCCTTCTCAAATGCCAGATTTGCTTCTCTGAGTTTTTCAAGCTGCTTTTTCGTGATACGTGAACATGCTGCATTTACCGTAAAGGTCTCAAGAGTTTTTCTGGCTTCAAGAGCATCGGCAAGTCTCTTTTCCGTCACACCCGAAACCTGGGCTCCCCTTCGGGGGAACATGTCGACCAGACCCTCCTGTTCAAGCCTCCTGATCGCCTCGCGTACCGGCGTGCGGCTGACGCCGAGTCTTTCTGAAATGGCGATCTCCATGAGCCTTTCCCCGGGTTTGAGCTTTCCATATAAAATCTCATCTCTCAGGGTGTTGAACACAACATCCCTTAAGGGCAAAAACTGTTCATCCATTATAAAAACCGGTTAAAAATATCCTGTCTGTTATCTGTGCTTCCTCAAGGCAGTTGTACACCCTTTCAACAGAAGCATCATCAACAAAAAGTCCAAACACGGACGGCCCGCTGCCACTCATCAGGGCACCTGCCGCACCGTTTGACATCATTATCTCCTTTATCCTGTCTATAACGGGATATCTTGGGATGGTAACACTTTCAAGAACATTGCCCAGAAACTCGGGAATACACCCGATATCATCCATTTCTATGGCTGCCTTCAGATGATCTATGTCAGGATGAGCTCCGGTAAATTCCCTTCTGTCATATTCCTCATAAACCTCTTTTGTGGACACCATGATATCCGGCACCGCAACTATGGCTGTGAGTCCAAGCGGTGCTCCAAGAGGTTCAAGTATCTCTCCTATACCCTGTGCCAGGGCTGTTCCTCCGTTTATCAAAAAGGGGATGTCTGCACCAAGCTCTGCCCCTCTTTCCATAAGTTCCTCATCCGAAAGACCGAGACCGAAAAATTCGTTTACACCCTTCAGGACCGCGGCCGCATCGGCACTTCCACCTCCGAGTCCCGCGGCTACGGGTATGTTTTTTATTATATCTATCTCCAGGTTATCCGTGATGGAAAACTCACTGAAAAGAAGTCTCGCCGCCCTGAATGCAAGGTTTCTTTCATCAACGGGAAGTGAACTGTCATTGCAGGTGACCAGTATGTTCCCTTCCTCCTCGCTGCCGTTTATTTCGGGGATGGCATGGATCGTGATCACATCATGCAGATCTATAGTCTGCATCACCATTTTCAGATCGTGGTATCCGTCGGATCTTCTTCCTGTTATATCAAGTCCCAGGTTTATCTTTGCATAGGCATTTATCTGCATTTTCCTTCCGGTTCTCCTGTCAAAAAAATCAAAGCCGACACCCATTCACTATACCATAAAAAGATGTTGTATACAATTAAAAACGCGGTACCCTCCCTTATTATGGGGAATGTACCGCATTCTCTGCTTTAACCTGAAGGGAATCCCCGTCAAAGCGGGGTCCTCAGAGTTTACAGGTATTCGTTTCTGTTGCAGATCTTCAGATTTTCCAAAACCTTTTTGATGTCCGCAGTATCATCCTTTGAACATATCAGGAGCGCATCATCGGTGTCCACGATCACACAGTTTTCCATACCGACCGTTGCTATGAGTTTTTCCCTGCCCTGAATGATACAGTTGTTTGTTCCCACCGTTATGACATTTCCGGCAGTTATATTTCCCATCTCATTGGACGTCTGGATACGCTCCAGAGCCAGCCAGCTGCCCACGTCATCCCATCCGAAATTGCCCGGTATGGTATATATGTCCCCGGATTTTTCCATGATGCCGTAATCTATTGATATGGAAGGGAATCCAGGATATACCTTTTCTATGATCTCCTGCTCCTGACTTGTGCTCACCGCATCCCTTATGATTGACAACCCTTCGTAAACATCAGGCATGAACCTTTCAAAGCATTTCATTATGGAAGAAACTCTCCACACGAACATACCGGAGTTCCAAAGATACTGATCCGTGGAAAGGTATTCCTTTGCCGTTTCAAGATTCGGTTTTTCAGCAAAGTGCTCCACCCTGTAGCTTCTCTTGTACATATCATCGGGAATGAACTTGATATATCCGTAACCGGTCTCCGGAAAATCCGGAGCTATACCCATGGTCACAAGCTTGCCCTCATCCCCGGCTACCTCCACGGCGTCCTTCAAAGTGGCCAGAAACATCTGATTGTACTTGATCAGATGATCCGACGGCAGGACCAGCATGACCACATCCTCATCATATCTTTTGGATATGTAGGCTGCTCCCAGTCCTATACCCGGCGCAGTATTTCTCCCCACAGGCTCGCATATGATGTTTTCAGGCTTTATCCCCGGCAGCTGTTCCTCCACAAGCGGCAGATAGTCTCTGTTTGTGGATACAAAGATATCCTCCTTTGACACCAGCGGCAAAATCCTTTCCATGGTAAGCTGGATCAGAGTCTTTCCGTCATTTGTAAGTGAAAGAAACTGCTTGGGGTTGCTTTTTCTGGAACGCGGCCAGAATCTCTCCCCGCGTCCTCCCGCCATGATCAGAGCCGTAACCTTCATCAGTTAAAAATACCTTTCTTTTTCTTCTTGTTCTTTGACGGATTATCAGCCGAAGCATCATCCGTATGGTTTTTCACGTAATTGAGTGAATCACCCGTCACCTGATCAAACTGCTTCAAAAGATCTCTTGCGCTCTGGGTGAGACCCGTGGGAACCTGAACAACCAGTGTGACATAGTGATCGCCCCTGGCGTTTTTATTATTTAATACAGGCACTCCTTTTCCCTTCAGCCTGATCTTTGTATCAGTCTGGGTACCGGGCTTGATGGTGTTTATGACCTTTCCGTCCACCGTATCTATCATTACCTCACCGCCAAGCGCGGCCTGGGCATAGGATATGGGTGCCGTTGAAAAGATATCGTAGTCCCTTCGCTGGAAGATCGGATGTCTCGATACGTTTATCTCAACGAGAAGATCTCCCCTGGGTCCTCCGTTCACTCCCGGCTCACCCTTTTCCCTGATCCTCACACACTGTCCGTTGTCTATTCCGGCGGGTATGCTCACCTCTATCTTTTTTCTGTTTGAGATATAACCCGTTCCATAGCAGTCCGTGCACTTCTCCTTGATGATCTTTCCCGTTCCGGAGCAGTCAGGACAGGTCTGGACATTCTGCACGGTCCCGAAAAGTGACTGCTGGGTATATACTATCTGTCCCTTTCCTCCGCACTTCGGACAGGTCACGGGAGATGTTCCGGCCTTTGCCCCGGTTCCGTGACACTTCGTGCATTCATCCTTCAGGGTGAGTTCTATCTCCTTTTCACAGCCAAACACTGCCTCTTCAAAGGTAATACGAACAGAAGTCCGAAGATTCGCTCCCTTTCTGGGCCCGGTCCTGTTTGCCCTCCTGCCGCCGAACATATCTCCGAAAAGATCTCCGAAGATATCCCCGAAATCCATGGAATTGAAGTCAAAGCCGCCGCTGTAGCCTCCGCCGCCCTGCGAGAATGCGGCATGACCGAACTGATCATACTGTGCCTTCTTTTGAGGATCACTTAATACGGCATAGGCTTCGGATGCCTCCTTGAACTTGGCTTCCGCGTTTTTGTCCCCGGGATTCATGTCCGGATGATATTTTTTGGCAAGAACCCTATATGCTTTTTTTATGGTCTCTTCATCGGCATTTTTGTCGACACCGAGAACCTCGTAATAATCTCTCTTTTGCTCTGCCATTTCTCAGTATTATACCTCTCGGTAATCTCCGTCTACCACGTCAGGGCCCGCACCGCCGTCGTTATTGTCATCGCTTCCGGATGACGAAGCATTGGTATAATCAGGACCTGCCGTATTTCCCGCACCTGCAGCCTGAGCGTTTTCATATACCTTTGCAAAGAGCTTCTGTGCACTTTCCATCAGTTTTTCCTTGGCAGACTTTATCTCATCAACATCCGAATCGCTCATATTCTCGGCCTCGGGATGCTTTG
>JAFSWJ010000135.1 GCA_017444545.1 Lachnospiraceae bacterium | reverse complement strand
GTCTTTTTCCATGCTTTCGAAAAGCTCGTCAAAGGTCTCGCCCTGCGGGGTTTTGATCAGAATGTCCGGAGAGATGGTATTTACCGACGGTATTGATATCGCGGGTTTTTCAAAATCCGGGACGGGAACATTGTCCCGGGAAAGATCTATATCTATCTTTGGAGTCGTTACGATCACTTTGTTGTCTGAAACGGCATACCCCGAAGAGATACCGGCGGAAAAAGATCCGTGGATCACCTCGGGAGCCGGATTTCTGTCCGCAGAGCATCCGGAAAGGGTTATGCCAAGGACCGTTATTATTATGATGAGGTCTGTATATCCGTATCTTTTCAGCATTCTCCGTGTTCCCAAATTCTTTTTTCAATATAATATCACTTTTGCCTTTACTTTTTTATTATTTTTGGTATTATAGTAGAACACAACATATTGTGGCCCTTGGATATCATACAGACTATATATAGAAGAAACTGTGTGAAGGGAGTCTTGTAAAGGAAAGCCGGAGGAGTTTCATAGAAATGGGAGAAAAGGTTAGCATTAACGTCATCAAGAGAAACGGGCAGGAGGTCAGCTTTGATATTACAAAGATCGTGAATGCGATAGTTAAGGCCAACAAAGAGGTCGACAGGATCCACCAGATGAACGAATATCAGATCCAGGCCGTTGCCGACAATATCGCAAGCGAGGTCAAAAGCTCTTCGCATGCCGTTAATGTTGAGGATATCCAGGAGCTTGTGGAGCGCGGCATCATGGAGATGAGGGGCTTTGAGGTTGCGCAGAAATACGTGCGCTACCGCTACAAGAGGAACCTTGCCAGAAAGTCAAACACCACGGATGACGGCATCCTTTCGCTCATCGACCAGGCAAATGAGGAGGTCAAGCAGGAAAACTCCAACAAAAATCCGGTCATCAATTCGACCCAGAGGGACTATATGGCAGGCGAGGTCAGCAAGGATCTGACAAAGAGGGTGCTTCTGCCGGAGGAGATCGTAAAGGCTCATGAGGAGGGGATCATCCACTTTCATGATTCCGATTATTTTGCGCAGAGAGAGCACAATTGCGATCTGATCAATCTTGAGGACATGCTCCAGAACGGCACTGTCATCAGCGAGACTCTCATCGAAAAGCCCCACAGCTTTTTCACGGCCTGCAATGTGACCACCCAGATCGTGGCACAGGTCGCCAGCAACCAGTACGGAGGACAGTCCTTTACCCTTTCGCATCTTGCGCCTTTTGTGGATATCAGCAGGAAAAAGATCAGGGAGGAGGTCATAGCCGAAAGAAAGGAATGCGGCGAGAACCTCGACGAAAACATAGTCGGAAAACTCACCGAGATGAGGCTTGCCGAGGAGATCAGGAACGGCATCCAGACCATCCAGTACCAGCTGATAACCCTCATGACCTGCAACGGGCAGGCACCCTTTGTGACCATGTTCATGTATCTGGACGAGGTTCCCGAGGGACAGACCAGAGAGGATCTTGCTTCCATAATAAGAGAGGTCCTGCTTCAGAGGATACGGGGTGTCAAGAATGAGAAGGGCGTGTGGATCACGCCTGCTTTCCCGAAACTCATATATGTGCTTGACGAGGATAATATAAACACGGATTCAAAATACTGGGAACTCACGAAGCTTGCGGCAAAGTGTACCGCAAAGAGGATGGTCCCTGATTATATAAGCGCGAAAAAGATGCGTGAATACAAAAACGGGGATGTTTATCCCTGCATGGGCTGCAGGTCGTTTCTGACACCGGATACAGCCGGTATGAATCCGGACGGTTCGCACAAATACTACGGCAGATTCAATCAGGGTGTTGTGACCATCAATCTGGTGGATGTTGCCTGCTCTTCAAAGGGCGATATGGAAAAGTTCTGGGAGATATTTGATGAGAGGCTCGAGCTCTGCCACAGGGCGTTAAGATGCCGGCATGAGAGGCTCAAGGGAACCGTGTCTGATGTTGCTCCCATACTCTGGCAGTACGGAGCCATAGCGCGGCTGAAAAAGGGAGAGACCATCGACAGACTGCTTTACGGCAACTATTCCACCATTTCGCTTGGCTATGCGGGGCTTTATGAGACCTGCGTGAGGATGCTGGGAAAATCCCATACGGACGATGAGGCAAAGCCCTTTGCCCTCAAGGTCATGCAGTATATGAACGACAAGTGCGCAAAATGGAGATCGGAGGAAAATATCAGTTATTCTCTCTATGGCACACCCATGGAGTCCACAACCTATAAGTTTGCAAAATGCCTTCAGAAGCGTTTCGGGGTGATAAAGGGAGTTACGGACAAAAACTATATCACCAACAGCTACCACATCCATGTGACCGAGGAGATAGATGCCTTCAGTAAGCTGAAATTTGAATCCGAATTTCAGAGGCTTTCACCGGGCGGAGCCATAAGCTATGTCGAGGTTCCGGATATGCAGAACAATATCCCGGCAGTGCTTTCGATCATCCGCTTCATCTACGACAATATTATGTATGCCGAGCTCAACACCAAGAGCGATTTCTGCCAGGTCTGCGGCTATGAGGGAGAGATCAGGATAACCGAGGACGACCACGGAAAGCTCATCTGGGAATGCCCGAACTGCGGGAACAGGGTTCAGGACCAGATGTTTGTGGCACGCAGGACCTGCGGTTATATAGGAACGCAGTTCTGGAACCAGGGGAGGACGCAGGAAATCCGTGACAGGGTTCTGCATATGAGCGTGTCATGAACTACGGAAGGATCTTTTACTGCGATGTTGCAAACGGAACAGGGTGCAGGACCGCTCTTTTTGTCAGCGGCTGTACCCACCACTGCCGAGAATGCTTCAATCCCGAGACCTGGGATTTTAATTTCGGAAAACCATTCACAATCGAAACAGAAAATGATATCATAGAATCCCTGAGGCCGGATCACATAGAGGGACTGTCAGTCCTTGGCGGTGAACCCATGGAGCTTTCAAATCAGGCTGTTCTGAGGCCGTTTCTTGAAAGAGTGAAAAAGGAGGTCTGCCGCGCATCTGTCTGGATCTATTCCGGATATACCTTCGAGGAGTTGACTGATACCGGAAATAAAAGATGCCACGGTGATGATACCGCGGCAATTTTAAGTCTTACGGATATTCTTGTGGACGGCAGATTTGAGATCGAAAAAAAAGACCTGACGCTTGCTTTTCGCGGCAGCTCAAACCAGAGGATCATCGATGTACAAAAAACGCTGAAGGGATCTGACGGGATAGTGCTTTGGTCTGAAGGAGAATAAAGGATTGAAGGAAGAATTCCGGGAAAACAAAATGGGCGTGATGCCCGTGAAAAAGCTTATCATAACAATGTCCCTGCCCATGATGATATCGATGCTGGTTCAGGCAATGTACAATATCGTGGACAGTATTTTTGTCTCGTGGATCGATGAGGGTGCCCTGACGGCGGTGACCCTGGCATTTC